>JANPJH010000142.1:0-13643 GCA_031425415.1 Chamaesiphon sp. VAR_61_metabat_425
CGCGATCGCTGAATTTATCCTCCGAGGCAGAGAGTTGGATATTTAACCAGTCTTTCCCCTTTCCCCTTTCCCCTTTCCCAACTCCCAACTAACCCATATGCACCTGGGGAAATTTCTCACTCACATCGGCATTACTGCCATAACGACGATCGCCACCAGCATCCCGCTCCAGGCAACTGAACTAGCTCCAGAAATAGTCCTCAAAGCTGTATATGTGGGTTTGAGACAGGTAGACACTGTGCGAGCTAATCCTCGGCTCAGGTGGAATGTCCGAAATGGCACAGCTAGCCCCTGCGGCAGAATCTCTGGAAGTATGTATTGCACTCGCAATAATACAATCTACATTACCCGGCAGCATATTCAGATGGCATATCAACATGGAGATGCGGCTTTGGCTTATATCCTTACCCACGAATATGCTCATGCAGTCCAAACGATCGGCAGGTTCAGACCGAGAACTATTACAGCAACCGAACTTCAAGCTGATTGTTTAGCTGGTTACTATATGGGTGTAATTCCTAACGTGACATTCGATCGACAGGATATTCAGGAAATTGCTACTTTAGCCTACCAAATTGGTGATTTTGAATTTAATAACGAGCAGCACCACGGTACCCCTCAACAGCGCACTCAAGCTGTGTTGACGGGGTTTCAAGCATCCCAGCAGAAAAATGGCATCGTTGCTTGTCGGATGCAGTAATGGGGCAACCAGGCTAATTTCTAGACATGTTCCAAGCGTTCTTTAATTTCTGTTGCATTGCGAAACCCAACCGCGATTGCCGTTCCATCCTTAACAAATAGGGGACGTTTTAACAACATCACATCGTCGCTAAAAGCTGTCACCCATTCAGCATCATTCCAGCTATCCTTGATTTCATCTAAAGCACGATAGGATTGACCTGAAGTATTGCGCATCGGCTGATAGCCTAAACTTTTTACCCAACTAGCAATTTGTTCTGGACTGGGTGGTTGTTCTTTTGTATTGATAAATTCATAACTAATTTCCTGTGCGTCTAGCCATTGCAGAGCTTTTTTGCAAGTACCACAGGTAGGAATACCATAAACTTGAATTGACATCATTTAAATTATGAATTAGTTCTGCCGTTGCTCCACAAGAGTGGCATGATTTATGAATTATGGGCTTTTGTAGATACTATAGTAACCAACGATCATACACAACTGAAATCGTCCACAGAGATCATAACACCTATTCACCATCAACAGTTTTTATGCTCCACTCCACCAGTGCTATGCCCTCAGATGTCCCCCTACCGCTCAATACACCAACAACAACGATCGAACTAGGTGAGTTAGTTGCCAGAGCAAATAGCGATCGCGCCCCCCTGTTGATTGCGGGCAATAGCACTAAACTAGATTGGGGCGGTGTTGTTCCTGGTGCAACTGAAGTTGTGAGTACCCAAAAACTCGATCGACTAATTGCCCATGCAATTGGGGATCTAACTGTGACCGTCGAAACTGGCATGACTTTTGAGCAGTTACAAACAATTCTTGCCACTGCCGGACAATTTCTCCCGCTAGATCCAGCTTATCCCGCGCGCGCTACTATTGGCGGCATTATTGCTACTGCTGATACTGGCTCCCTCCGCCATCGTTATGGCGGGGTGCGAGATTTACTCTTGGGGATTAGTTTTGTGCGCGCTGATGGCAAAATTGCCAAGGCGGGAGGGCGAGTAGTCAAAAATGTCGCTGGCTACGACATGATGAAGCTATTTACTGGTGCCTACGGTACGCTTGGCATTCTCACCGAAGTTACTTTTAGGGTGTATCCCTTGCCGGGTGCCTCTGGCACGGTAATCTTAACAGGTGCCGTCAATCAGCTCGCGGCGGCAGTGAAAATGCTACTAGCCAGTACTTTAACGCCGATCGCTGTAGACGTGGTATCTACGGCATTTAGTCAGCAGTTGGAGATTAGTAATACGCCTAGCCTCGTCGTAAAATTTGCCACAGTACCCGAAAGTATTGCTCAACAATCTGCACAATTGCTCGATCTTGGCAAAGGATTAGGTTTAAAAGGTGGGATGTGGCAAGGAGAGCAGGAATATAAACTCTGGAATGGAATTCAAACTGGAGTTTGGGGCACTGAATCGATCGGCTGTAAACTTGGTGTGAGAGCCACCGCCGCTGTCGAAACGATCGCAACCTTAGATAAATTGACAGATAGTCAGGCTAAAGGCACGATTCACATCGCTAGTGGGATTGGAGCTTGTACTCTCAATGATAGTAGCCAAATTACGCCTTTGCGCGGTCAGTGTGAAACATCCGGTGGCTTCCTCTCTGTCCTGCAAGCACCGATCGAGGTAAAGGAAAACATCGATATTTGGGGCTACCGAGGTAATGCGCTCCCGCTGATGCAAAAAATTAGAGCGCAGTTCGATCCCAATGGAATTCTGAATCCAGGCCGATGTTTCTAGCCAATATCCACCTCGCGCTCTGCGCCACCTGCTTTATCAAAATAATTCCCCCAAGGGTATTGACAATTACCAGAAATCAAGTATACTTAAATTAGTGTGAGGAGCGAATCAAGAAGAAGACCGAGACGAAACACGGCCAGTCGTCGGTCTTCTTTTTGGTTTTATATTTCAAGACATAACTATAAGTTTTAAACTACCGAAGTCGCGGCAATAAGCCTAGCCAGTCAAGTCAATCACTAGCTAGCGACACGGCTCAACCACTACTCAGGCATTGAGAATAAATTTTTCGACCGCAACGGCAACACCATCCGATTCAATGTGTGGTGCAACCCAATTGGCGATCGATTGGACATCAGTCGGTGCGTTACCCATCGCCACACCAACGCCAGCATACGTCAGCATTTCCACATCATTATAATTATCGCCGATCGCCAGTACGTTCTCAGCTTTAATTCCCAACAATTCAGTCGCAATATAGTCGATCGCACTACCTTTATTAACGCCAGATTGAGTGGCTTCAAGGAAGATCGGGACTGAGGTGGTAATATGCAATGCTTCTTGGGGATAACGTTGACGCAGATCTACCAGTAGGCTATCGATTAATTGAATATCTTCAGACATTGCTAAGATCTTCGTCGGTCGATCTGTTAGAATCTTGCGTAAGTCACCAACTGGATTAGCTTCAATCCCACTGCGCTCGACATATAATTCAGTATCGGGATTAATATCGCGCACGTACAATCGATCGCCAAGATAAACATGCAGAGATAATTTATTAAATAGATGAGATTGCTCGAAGTAGTCGAGCAATTCCCGCGCAATCTCCACAGGTACCGGCGAATGAAGATGTTTTTGCCCCGTGGCTGGATCTTGAATCCAAGCCCCTTGATAGGCAATTAGTGGAAAGTCCGCACCAATCTCATGATGGAATCGTAAGGCAGATTTGTACATTCTCCCAGTGGCAATCCCTACGCGCACCCCTTTGGCTTGAGCGGCGCGAATGGCGCGTTTGACTCTGGTACTCACTTGATTGGACTTTCCGGCGATCGTGCCATCGATATCTACAATTAAAAGCTTGATTTCAGCGGTGCTGGGTGATGACATGGGTGCAGAGGTGTGAATCTGGAATCAGGTATTAGCCTAGCATATTGTCCGATCGTTGCCAGTTATTAAAGAGTCAATTTAGCGATGGATTAGGACTCGATTCCCAAAATTCACAGCCCTAACACAAATAGCGCAAAGGGAGTTAAAATGATTGCAAAAACTCTGGCTCCGAAATCTCTCTGCGCGCTCATCATCCGCCTGTAACAGTTGAATTTATATGTCTCAATCTCCCCTGTTAATTTTAGTCGATGGACACTCGCTGGCTTACCGTTCTTACTTTGCTTATGCCAAGGGTAAAGATGGCGGATTGAAGACTTCGGGGGGGATTCCGACGAGTATTTGTTTTGGGTTCGTGAAGGCTTTAGTTGAAATTATCGATAGTCAAAAGCCCGATTCCCTGGCGATCGCCTTCGATCTTCGCCAGCCGACTTTTCGCCATGATGCTGATGATAATTATAAAGCCGATCGAGTTGAAACTCCAGAAGACTTTATCATTGATATTCAAAATCTTTATCAGTTGTTAGCGGCGTTGAATTTACCGACAATTACGGCGGTGGGATTTGAAGCTGATGATGTGTTGGGTACGCTAGCGGGGAGAGCGAGCCGCGCGGGGTATCAGGTGAAGATTTTATCCGGTGATAAGGATATGTTTCAACTGGTAAATGACCGCGATCAGGTTAGTGTTTTATATCTATCTTCAGTTTATGCCAAGAGTGGGCAGGCTGGAGTAATTGAGATGAATGAACAGGGTGTAGTCGAAAAAATGGGGGTGACAGCCGCTCAGATTGTTGATTATAAAGCTCTATGTGGGGATAAATCTGATAGTATTCCTGGCGTGCGGGGAATTGGGGATAAAACGGCAGTAAAGTTGTTAACTGAGTATCAGGATCTCGAAAGTCTTTATCTCGCTGTGGATGAGATTCCTGGTGCGGTAGGTAATAAGCTGCGACAGGGAAAGGAAGATGCCTATCACTCTCAATATTTAGCGCGAATTATTACCGATGTCCCCCTAGTAGTAGAGTTACGTGAGACTAAATTAACTGGATTTGATTTCGATCGGGTACAGCCTTTATTACAAACTTTAGAACTGCATCGGTTTAAGAAAGATATTGAGAAGCTTCAGTCAACTTTTGGGGGAATTATTCAACCAGAGATCGAACATGACAGTCACGAACCAGTTAATTCTGAACCAGGTAATAATAATAGTGATGAAAGTGAAGATTTATGGTTCTTTAGTGCAGTAGATACTGAGAAATTTCAACTTAGTCGTCAATGTCCGATCCAACCACAAATTGTTGATAGCGTAGCAAAATTACAAGCTCTGATTACAATCCTCAACCAATATCATCATTCAGATGCTCCGGTAGCTTGGGATACAGAAACAACCGATTTAGAGCCACGTAATGCCAAATTAGTCGGGATTGGTTGCTGTTGGGGTACAGAAACCGATCTCATGGCATACATCCCGATTGGGCACGAACAAGGAGATAATTTAGACTTAGATTTAGTCTTGCAGCACCTCCGCCCCATCCTTGAATCTGCCGAATATCCGAAAGTATTGCAAAATGCTAAATTCGATCGATTGGTATTTAAAAACCAGGAGATTAACCTCGCTGGAGTAGTGTTCGATACCATGTTAGCTAGCTATGTCTTAAATCCAGACAGTAGCCATAATCTCACCGATTTATCATCGCGGTATTTAGGGATTGTGCCGCAGAGCTATAACGATTTGGTGCCAAAAGGTAAATCAATCGCCAACATTAATATCCCCGCAGTTGCCGAATATTGCGGGATGGATGTCTGGGGTACCTATCGTCTCCACAATTTACTCAAAGCTGAATTAGCCAAATCACCAAAATTACTCGCACTGCTCCAAAATATTGAACAACCCCTCGAACCTATTTTGGCAGCAATGGAAGATCGCGGTATTAGAATTGATGCCGAATATCTCCAGAAACTTTCCCATCTCTTAGCCGCAGATTTAGCTAGCATCGAAGCGCAAACATATCTACTTGCTGGGGAAAAATTCAATCTCGGTTCGCCCAAACAACTAGCGCATATTCTATTTGAGAAACTGGAATTAGATACTAAAAGTATCCGACAGACTAAATCGGGCTACTCTACAGATGTAAATACGCTCGAAAAATTGCAGGGGAAACATGAAGTAGTCGATCTAATTTTACAACACCGGACTTTTTCTAAACTTAAATCCACTTATGTCGATGCACTTCCCGCACTAATTCACCCCCAAACGGGGAGAGTTCACACCGATTTTAATCAAGCTGTCACCAGTACCGGAAGATTATCATCATCCAATCCCAACCTCCAAAATATCCCAATCCGCACCGAATTTAGTCGCCAAATTCGGAAAGCTTTTATCCCTGCAAAAGGTTGGCTCCTAGCTGCGGCTGACTACTCACAAATCGAACTCCGAATTCTCGCACATCTCAGTCAGGAACCAGTTTTAATTACTGCATACAAGCAAAACCAAGATATTCATACTGTCACCGCTCAACTGTTATTTGAAACCGACACAGTTACTAGCGAACAAAGACGATTAGGGAAGATTATCAACTTCGGCGTAATCTATGGGATGGGTGCGGCTAAATTTGGCCGAGAAGCCGGAGTAAAAGCTAGCGAAGGTAAAATCTTTATCGATAAGTTTTATCAACGTTATCCAGGGATTTTTGACTATTTAGAGCGAGTCAAACGAGAAGCGATCGCCCAAGGATATGTAGAAACTGTCTGTGGGCGACGGCGTTATTTTAAGTTTGAAAGTGGACGATTGCGCGGATTTCAAGGTAAAGATCCCAGTGAAATTAATCTCGACGATCTCGGTAATCTCGGACAAATTGATGCTGGACACTTACGCGCTGCTGCCAATGCTCCAATTCAAGGTTCTAGTGCTGATATTATTAAATTAGCGATGATCCAAGTAGATAAATTGCTAGAGAAATATCAAGCCAAAATGTTACTCCAAGTTCACGATGAATTAGTCTTAGAAATTCCGCTTGATGAGTGGGAAGAACTCAAACCTAAAATTCAAACAGCCATGCAAAATGCGATCGATCTCAGCGTTCCAATGGTTGCGAAAATTGGCAGTGGCGCAAATTGGATGGAGGCGAAGTGAAATGAAATTTAATCTCTTCCAAGATAGAGATTAGATTGAGCTATTTCCAACTCAGTAAACTGTCGCCAGTATTTAAAAACTTACCAGCTTCAGCTAAGGGTATTTGAGTATTAATGGCTAATCGATAGAAATGGTTAAACCGAGCGGAATTCACCCCATCGGGAAGCTGTTGCTGACGGTAGTGGTTGAATGTTTGTTGAAATTTGAGAGTAACTGTGCCCGTCAAGGCATTACGGGTAGGAACAATACAACGTTGACAGGGATTGATACCGTGAAATCGAACATCCCCGATTTGGAAATCAACTACCGTTCCAGATGCCACAAATAATCGATCTTCCCAAAAAGCCGGAACGCCACTCAGTTCTAAATTAGTTCTAAACCTGCGCCGAACTTCTGCCAAATCTAAGTCAGGAAACCAGGTACAAATTGTCTCTAAGGTCGCAGTACTAATGATTGTTGGACCATAAGCATCTAAGTCATCTGGAAAGCCAGTCACAGCATTTTCGATGATGCTAACAGGAAAGCCAAAAAAATGACTTAAATATCTGCCTAATTCGGCTGATTCACTAGCGATCGAGAATGTATGAGTGCTAGTCTGATTAGTAGATTGCAGACTAATTAATCCTAAATTCAGATCGAATTGACTACGTAATAATTGAATTTGAGCCGTGCGTTTAGCGTTAACAATTTTACCGCAATCGTCCACAATTGCCCAACGTCGATCAAACTCCAGCGCGCCACCCATAGAGATCTGGGCACGATCGATATTCACCCCATCCAAAGATTTAATCGGGTAAATTGTAATCTGTGTTAAATTTGGTTGGATATTGGTCGTGAGGTTGAATATCATACTATGGTAATGTCTAGACAAAAGCATACCGTATAAACTGTGATTCATCAGATTAATGGATATGCTTTGATTGCACTATAAAATTAATCACAGTTAATCATCCTAATCATAGTTCAGACAATATAAAATGCCACAGATTACCGGAACAACTAGATTATTAGGTGTCATTGGCGAGCCGATCGCACATTCACTTTCTCCTGTCATTCACAATGCCGCGATCGCCCATTTAGACCTAGATTATGTATACGTGGCATTTCCGGTAACGGCGGCCAATCTAAAGACCGCACTAGCAGGTTTTGCCGATCTCGGCGTAATCGGCTGTAGCGTGACAATTCCCCACAAACAAGCAATTATCCAACTACTGTCTGAGATCGACCCATTGGCAAGAGCCGTAGGCGCAGTCAATACCATCTGGAACACCCCAACAGGCTGGCAAGGTATTAATACTGACGTGCCTGGATTTATCAGCCCGCTAGCGGCAATGCAAAGGGACTGGGGGCAGACAACAGCAGTGATTTTGGGAAACGGCGGCGCAGCGCGGGCGGTTGTCGCGGGGTGTCATCAATTGGGATGCCGACAAATCAACGTCGTCGGGAGAAATGCGGCGAAATTAGAGTCATTTAAAAATAGCTGGCAAGACATTCACCTCGTTGTCAAAGGTCAACACGCACCCTCAGCGGTTAAAATCCACACCCATTTGTGGGATGAGTTACCAACTTTAATGGCTATCGACAATCTCCTTCTAATAAATAGTACGCCGATCGGGATGCATCCGCAGACTGATGCTAGTCCGATTAGTGCTGAAATACTGCGGGGATTACGATCAACCGCGATCGTTTATGATTTAATCTATACTCCTAGTCCAACTAAATTTTTACAACTAGCACAAGCTCGATCGAGTATTATCGCGATCGACGGTCTAGAAATGCTCGTGCAACAGGGTGCCGCTGCCTTTGAATTATGGTTGCAACAACCTGCCCCAGTTGATATTATGCGCCAAGCTCTAGTCGAGTGGTTACGATAACAAACCAAATAAAAAAGGAACCGCCCAAGACACAATTAAGTGTCTCAGACGGAATGTGGTGTGAGGAGTGAACGGAAACATCAGCCTCCGTTATTCACAATTGTAACAGCACCCTCAAAGATAGGGGATAGAGATTAAGGAATAGGGAAAATAATCATGTGTGAAATTTAATTTTGCTCGATTGCGGTGTGAATTTCCCCTACCGTGTATTCAGCAATAATCTAAGATTCTCTAACTCTACTTACCCATGCCTAATTGCTGCGCTTTCTGATAAACTTTCCCTTCCGTTAAAAGTGAAGGGGCAATTACCACTTCTACCTGTTGCATTTCTCTAATAGTTTTGGCACCCAAAGTTCCCATACTAGTTTTCAATGCACCCAAGAGATTGTGAGTACCATCATCTAATTTGGCAGGGCCGGTGAGAATTTGCTCTAATGTACCAGTAGTACCGACTTTAATTCGTGTGCCTCTGGGCAATACTGGGCTAGGAGTCGCCATCCCCCAGTGAAATCCGCGTCCGGGTGCTTCAGCTGCGCGAGCAAAAGGCGAACCAATCATCACACCATCAGCACCGCAGGCAATACATTTACAGATATCGCCGCCAGTGACTAAACCACCGTCAGCAATTACAGGGATATATTTACCCGTCTGCTTAAAGAACTCATCTCGTGCGGCGGCACAATCAGCTACAGCTGTAGCTTGAGGGACACCAACACCTAACACTCCACGAGAAGTGCAAGCAGCACCAGGTCCAATCCCCACCAATACTGCGGCTGCGCCAGCTTGCATCAATTCGAGGGTAATGTCATAAGTGACACAGTTGCCCAAAACTACTGGCATGGGCATTTCTGCACAGAATTTAGCCAGATTCAGTGGCTGAATCCCATCTGGTGCTAAAAATTCAGTTGAAACGACGGTAGCTTGGATAAAGAATAAATCTGCTCCAGCTTTGGCGACAACTTCGCCGAATCTAACTGCACCTGCGGGGGTGGCACTCACTGCCGCAATTCCTCCACCCGCTTTAATTTGGGCGATCCGTTGCTCGATTAATTCCGGTTTGATGGGAGCAGAGTAGAGTTCCTGCATTAAAGGGACGAATTCATCTTTCCCCACAGCGGCAATGCGATCGAGAATGGGGTTAGGATCGTCATAGCGAGTTTGAATCCCTTCCAAATTAAGTACGCCCAATGCACCGAGTTTCGATAACTCTACGGCCATCCGAACATCAATTACCCCATCCATTGCACTAGCAATAATCGGAATTTCGCGTTTTACGCCGCCAATTTGCCAGCTAGTATCTGCCAAACTGGGGTCTAGTGTTCTCCCGCTGGGCACTAGGGCTATTTCATCAAACCCATAAGCTCTCCGAGCCGTCTTCCCTTTCCCAATTTGAATATCCACGATCGATCTCAACCTTTTCCAAAAAACGTATTTAAGTAAGCCTAACAAATCGATCGCAACATTTGTTTACTTTTGGGAGATTCTTTAGCTAATAGTTGCCAGCGACTATTTTCTACTTCCCATATTTAAACCGCTGTGGAGTCAGTTTTTTGCCGCCTGTGTTCGTCGGACTAGAGATCTCCCGGGGACGGAGTTGAGTGGCTGTACCACCATCTTGTGTGGAGAGGAACGGACGAAGATCGATGCCATCTTTATTGGCAATTGGTCGAACAGTGGGCGCGCCAGCCTGGTTCCCACCAACATTACCCAGTCCGGGTAGAATACTGCCGAGCATTCCCTCGAAGCTATTGTTATTACCTTCTGCGAAAGTATTTACCCCGATAGTTTGTTGACCGCTATCTGCCATCGTGAGATTGCGGAACACCGAATCTCTAGTGGCGATCGCATCTTTGCCTTTTGGCACTGTAAACACAATTCGACATTCGTTATTTCGCTCCGTAGTGACACAGACGATATCGTAATTATTTTTGATGTCTGTCCGGAGTTCTTTCAAGCCATCCCGACGATATTCTTCCAACCGACGGGAAATTTCATTACACCGTCCAGATGCAGACCATCTAGTGCCCATCTCGCTCGGCACGGCCCAAGGGTACTTGTCATTGGGTCGATCGACAGGATGATAGGTGACGGTATATTGGTTATTGACAGACTCACACATAAAGCGAGATCGTTCGCCGCCAGAGGGCACACTAGTTTGTGGTGTCGGTGGCCCATATTGTGCGCCAGCACTGCCTGCTGCCAAAATTGCACCTAAGATTGCCCAACTCCAGATGTTCAGATGTGTTTTCATAGAATTACTTCCAATGTAGGGTGAGGGTTTGGCGGTTAGTCGTAGAGATCCGATCTTGCCTGTGATGACCGGAGATTGATCGGGAATGTTCCAAGCCGATCTCCATCTCCATCCCCACGATCCCAATCCCCAATCCGAAACACATATAATAATAAAAAGTGCAGAATTTGAGTGTATAGTGACGATTCAGGCAGAGACGTTAGATTTATTGGAGTGGCCGCGATTGTGTCGGCAGGTAGCGACATTTGCGGCGACTAAATTAGGGACAATTGCCGCGAGACATTTAGTGATTCCGACGACACCCAGTGTCAGTCTTAATCTCCTCGCGCAGACTAAAGAAGTTTATCAGCTAGAGACTCAGCTCATTGGCGGATTATCCCTTGATGGGATTGAAGATTTTGGCGACGCGCTCGAACGGGCTTCGATTCATGGCATGTTGGCAGGGAGAGAACTCCACGAAATTGCCACCACCTTAGCTGGGATGCGGAAGCTTCGCCGGACGCTCGACGCTCAAGAAAATATCCCCGTTTTACAGTCATTAGTAGCTGATGTCCGTACCTATCCCGAACTAGAGCAGGATATCTATCATTGTATCGACGATCGCGGTGATGTGACCGATCGAGCGAGTGATAAATTAGCCGAAGTGCGAGTCAAAACAAAAGGACTCCGCGATCGAATTTATCAACTTCTAAATAGTCTGATCCAGCGTCAAGCTAGTGCCATCCAACAACCTTTAATCACCCAACGGGGAGATCGTTTTGTTATCCCAGTTAAAGCGTCTCATAAGGATGCAATTCCTGGGGTAGTCCACGATACCTCTGGGAGCGGTTCTACTCTCTATGTCGAACCCCACCAGATTATTAATTTAGGCAACCAATTCCGTCAACTCCAACGTCAAGAGCAACGAGAGATTGAACTGGTGCTGCAAGCTCTCACCGATAAAGTGACTGAAGTTCACGACGATCTCGAACACTTGCTGGCAATTGCCACCACGATCGATCTCGCCACAGCTAGAGCTAGATATAGCCTGTGGTTAGAAGCCAATCCGCCGCGATTTATCGAGAGAGCCGCTAGCGAATACATTACCCTCCGCCAACTCCGCCACCCGCTACTAATCTGGCAACACCGCCATGAGCAAGGACCAGAAGTAGTCCCGATCGATCTGTCTATTCGTCCGGACATCCGCGTAGTCACGATTACGGGTCCCAATACGGGGGGTAAAACCGTTACCCTCAAAACCCTCGCGATCGTCGCTTTGATGGCGAAGGTGGGGCTATTTATCCCCGCACGCGAGCCAGTTGAGCTGCCATGGTTCGACCTAATTTTGGCTGACATCGGTGATGAGCAATCCCTTCAGCAAAGTCTCTCGACTTTTTCCGGACATATTCGCCGAATTGGGCGGATTTTAGGGGAGATGGAAGGGACGAGACAGGGAGAGAAAGATTTATCCACCATTTCCGAAACTCCAAACTCCAAACTCCCAACCCCCAACTCCCAACTCCCAACTCTCAACCCCAAAACCCCAACGGCGTTAGTTCTGCTTGACGAGGTAGGTGCCGGCACAGATCCAGCCGAGGGGAGTGCATTAGCGATCGCATTATTGCAATATTTAGCCGATCGAGCGATGTTAACGATCGCCAGTACCCACTATGGTGAATTAAAAGCTCTCAAATACCAGGATGAACGATTTGAGAATGCGTCAGTAGAATTTGATGATGTTAGTCTTTCGCCGACTTATCGCTTATTATGGGGAATTCCTGGTCGATCGAATGCACTCTCGATCGCCCAGAGATTGGGCTTGAATGCGGAAGTGATCGAGAATGCCAGATCTCAGGTAGTTTTGGGTGCAACCCAAGAAGTAAATGAAGTGATTGCTGGCTTAGAAGCCCAGCGACGCGCCCAGGAAACCAAGGCAAATGAAGCCGCCAAAATCTTAAACCAGGCAGAAGCCTTTTATCTGGAAGTTTCCCAAAAAGCCGCCCAATTGCAGTCACGGGAACAGGAACTTAAAATCGAGCAAGAACGAGCCATTCGATCGGCAATTGTCGAAGCCAAAAGCGAAATCGCCCAGGTAATCCGGCAACTGCAACAAGGCCCTCAAACCGCCCAGGCTGCCCAGCAAGCCACTACCGAACTCGATCGCATCACTGGGAGTCAATTGCCGGCTCGATCGACTCCCAAGCCGCCACCAGGATTCAATCCGCAAGTAGGCGATCGCATCCGCATTCCTAAATTAGGCCAAAAAGCCGAAGTTTTGAGCGTTGCTGATGATAACGGCAATCTCAACGTCAAGTTTGGGATGATGAAAATGAATGTCTCCTTAACCGATATCGAATCACTAACTGGAGAGAAAGCCACGATCCCAGTGAAAAAATCGGTAGCTAAAGTTCGGGATAATGCTAAACCTATCCCAACACCAACAGTACCCGTAGTGGCGATTAGAACATCGACAAACACAGTCGATATTCGCGGGCAGCGGGTGGCAAATGCCGAGAGTGAAATCGAACGCGCGATCGGGCGAGCTTATCAGTCAGGGATTATGTGGGTGATTCATGGCAAGGGTACTGGTAAACTACGTGAGGGGGTACATGAATTTTTAAAAACCCATCCTCAAGTCGATCAAATTGAATTAGCTGGAGAAAAAGATGGTGGCGGTGGCGTGACGATCGTCTATTTAAAATAGTGCTAAATTTTTCTACTAGAGAACCATAACCAAACCGTATTGAATATTATTGCGCCTTAAATCATTAAAATTCTCACGTAAAAACCCCCCTGACTACTAGTAGTCAGGGGGGTTTTTACGTGAGAATTTTAATGATTTAAGGCGCAATAATATTCAATACGGTTTGGTT
>JANPJH010000143.1:0-13246 GCA_031425415.1 Chamaesiphon sp. VAR_61_metabat_425
TTGGTCGAGTTGACGAGCGTCGAGATTTAATAAAGGTCGATCGGGGGTAGAGTCTAGATCGAGCCAGCCCCAATTGGGAAAATAGACTTCTGTATGGCTCTGAGCCTGTTCCGGTAGCCGCGAATATAATTTGGTCTGGGGCTCGATCGAAATCTGATTTCAGTGGTTGAGGGGAAGTCGCCAGAATCTTGTGTGTGAACTGTTGTAATTTGCTGGCTAGTTCGGGCGGTAGTTGCAGGTTTTCCTGTTTAATGATGTCGGGGTAATTATGATTATCCGGCTGTCCTAAGGCTGTGGTTGCCAGTTCGCGGATCGTTGGTTCTGGCGTGGGAGAGCTAATTGATTGAGGCGATGGGGACTGTGGATCTGGTTTGGGCAAATGATATTTCTGGGCAAGGGTTGCGAGCCGATCTAATCCAGGGGGTTGAAAGGAGAGATTGGGCAACTGAAAATTGGGTAAAAACACCGCTACTACTAATCCTAATCCCAACGAGATTGCCGCTAACTGACCGAGATATTGCCAGGGTAAGTGCTGGTAGGATAACTGGGAACGAGTGGGAAAAGAGCTGATGCCAATTGGCTGGAGTGCCAGCTTGGATCGATAATCCAGCATCAAGGCTGGAATCGCGATCGCTATAAATGCACAAAGTAAAATCAAAAAGCCCAGGTTTTGACTCAAACTAGCCGCCACACCCATCAGCAAGCCACTAATTACGAAGCAATAACCCAATACCCGGCGGCTGTAGAGATGGAAACTCAAACCCATCTGAAGTGCGGCACAGAGCATTCCTAATGCCAAGGTGATCGCCGCTGATATCTTAGTTGAAGGTATTGCTGAAATTCCGTAGTTTTCGATCGCTACCTGCATCTGTTTAGCGAAAATTGGGACGATAACCCCCATCAAAATTATCAAACTTCCCGCAGATACAGCGATATTCAGCCAATGTTTGGCAGCATGACGGCGATACCAACTCCACGCTGCACCCACTGTCGAAAACGGAATTCCCGCCCAACTGTAGTAAGTTCCCGCAGCTAAATCAGTCGCAATGAGGCTGAGGCAAAACATTCCATGTACGAGGCTGCGAAATAGTAGTGATTCTTCGGTTGGGGATGGGGCGATTGTAAAATTGGGTAATTGGTCCGACTGTCGATCGAGTGTTAGTGCTGCGGATGGCACAATTGGCAATACTCGCTCTGGTACTTTTGGGGCTGGTTTTACAGCGATTTGAGTCTCAGTAACTGGTCTAACTACGGGAATTTCTCGATCTACCGATCGCAAATTGTCGGTTATTATCACTCGCCGCCGCGAACTAGGTGGCGGCAAATCGTTGGCTAGCGATCGATAAAACTTATTCAGCCCATAGACACTAGCGATTGTTGCAACCAGAAAGACAATTACGCCCACGATCTTAGTAGTCCTAAATCCGACAACTGAACTTGCGAAAAGTCAGTGTATTTAATATGCCCAAATTCGATCGTTCATAGCACTACTGTGAAACCAGATTAAGACTAGTTTTCGTCCGCGACGGTGGACTTCGCATCAGTAGCGATGATTTTAATCGTTGTACTGTCATCACCTAAATGCGTACTGCTATAAAATCTTGACTAGAATAGAGAGTAGAGATCCTGCCGTTTCCGCTCGCCTAGCGAAAAATCTATGTCTGAAATCGTTCCATCTGGCTCGCGGCGACTAGAAATTCTTGATGTATTTCTCCGGTATGGTTGGGACTATATGCGGCAACTAGTGGCATTGGGACGAGCCGACAAGCCAGAAGTCCCTCCACCAGATATCCTGCGGAATATTCTCACAGATTTAGGGCCAGTCTATGTCAAACTGGGACAACTTTTGAGTACTCGGCCCGATCTTCTCCCACCGGAATATATCGATGCCTTGAGTTCCTTGCAATCAAATGTCCCCGTAGTTCCACCCGCTGAGATTGCGGCCTTTATTCACGCCCAATTACCTCAGTCGCCAGATACCATCTTTGAGAAGATCGATTACCACGCAATTGCGGCTGGCTCGATCGCCCAAACCCATCGCGCTACACTCAAAGATGGTCAGGTAGTGGCCATAAAAATTCAGCGTCCGGGGATTGACATCACCGTGGCACGGGATATCGCGCTCCTAAAAAAAATTGCCGAATTAGTCTCTGGTACTGACTTTGGCAAACAATATGATATTGTCTCTCTCGCCGAAGAGTTTAGTACCGCTCTGACTGCCGAACTAGATTTCACCCAAGAAGCAAATTACACCGAACTGCTTTGCAACAACCTCTCTAAAAGTAGCTGGTTCGACCCGAAGCGGATTGTCGTACCCAAAATTTACCGCCAGTTGACGACACCAAAAATCCTGGTGATGGAGTGGCTAGATGGTGCCCCAATTCTCCAAGCAACTGTCTCTGGTAAGGCATATAATGGCGATACTGATGCCGAACGAAAATCCCTGACGACACTGGTATTTCGAGCCTTTTTCCAGCAATATCTAGTGGATGGTTTTTTTCATGCCGATCCTCATCCCGGCAACTTATTTTATCTAGCAGATGGTCGGCTCGCCATTCTCGACTGCGGTATGATGGGTCGGCTCGATCCCCGTACCCAAACGGTGTTGATTGAAATGGTGCTAGCGATTATCGATCTCGATGCCCAACGATGCAGTCAACTTACACTCCAATTAGCCGACGCTACTCAACCAGTCGATCTGTTCCAATTGGAACGGGATTACGAGCGACTGCTCCGCAAATATAGCAACTTGAGTTTGAGTAATCTTAATGCCAGTCAGGCATTTTATGAGATTTTACAAGCTGCCCGCAAAAATTATCTCCGGTGGCCGAGTAATATCGGTTTATTTGCCAAATCTCTGGCTAATTTGGAAGGTGCAGGGCGGCAATTTTATCCAGCCGTGAACGTCATTACTGAAGTTCGGCCCTTGATGACGGATATGTTCCAACGTCAATTGTTAGGCGATAATCCATTACAATCAGTCCTCCGCACAGCCCTAGAATTTAAGAACCTCTCGCTAGAATCTCCCCGTCAATTTAGTTTTCTGCTCAATCGGTTGAGTTCGGAAACATTGAGGTTAAATCTAACAATTCAAGATCTAGATTTGCTACGATTAAGTTTAGATGATGCTGCCAATCGGCGATCGTTTAGTACCTTAGTCGGCTCGTTGGTAATTGGTGCGGCAATTATTTCAACCGCTGCACGCACACCCGAAATGCAACTACTCAGTAATGTACTATTTGGGGTTGCTAGTTTTCTAGGTTTATGGCTAATCTGGAAGATTTTGCGCTCTGGCAGGTTGAAGTAAGTTAGTTATTGTGTTTTTCTGTACGAAATGTCTACCACCTCTTTTAGTCCTTATCCTACAGATGATGGGTCTTATACTTTTTTTTCCGAACAATTTGGGCAAACTTTCCATAGTAAATTTGGGGCGAAGGAAGAATCTATCCATAAGTTTTCTGTGCCAACATTGCTAGCAGAGAAAGCTCAGCTAGGACATCTTCGGCTATTAGATGTGTGTTATGGACTGGGCTATAATACTGCCGCAGCACTATCAACTATCTGGCAAGCAAATCGTCATTGTCTTGTCGAAATTATTGCTTTAGAAATTGATGAAACTGTCCCACTAACAGCGATCGAGCATCATTTATTAGCTGATTGGGAAGATCCAATTCCTCAATTACTAACCGAGTTAGCTCAAACTCAAGCGATCGATACCGATCGATTAAAAGCTAAATTATTATTAGGTGATGCCAGGCAGACGATCGAGCAGGTTAGGCAATTGGGATTTAAAGCTGATGCAATTTTTCTCGATCCGTTTTCCCCACTTTCCTGTCCCCAATTATGGACGATCGAATTTATCGATCGAGTTGCTCGTTGTTGTGATAAAGATGGCCGAATTGCTACTTATTCCTGTGCCGCAGCAGTCCGCACAGCAATGATCGCGGCTGGATTACAGATTGCCGATAGTCTACCAGTGGGACGAAAAGCACCAGGCACGATCGCTAGTTTTAGCGGAGCAGGATTATTGTCTTTAAGTCAACAAGAATTAGAGCATTTACAAACACGTGCGGCTATTCCCTACCGCGATCCAACTTTAACAGATTCAATGGCTGAAATTGTGATTCGGCGGGAGCTAGAGCAGGATAATTGTGGCTTGGAAACTACTTCTCAATGGAAAAAGCGATGGCGGAATAAGTAACCCAAGTTGCTAGTTATCACTTGTCGGTGGGAAAAGGGGAAAGGGGAAAGGGGAAAGGAAAGATGCGTTTTCTTCACACGTCCATCCGTCGTGCATCGAAAACTAACTAGCAGCTTACGTTAAGTAATCAGTGATTACTTAAAACTGTCGGTTATAAAATTACCTGTGCTAGCCCCAGATAATTGACAGATTGAGGCGTGACTTCAAATCTACAGGGGAGGATTTGTAATCCTTTGGCAACAGCGGTGCGGAGGAGTTGACCGTATAGGGGGTCTGTGGTGTCGCCTGGTGAAAATTTGGTCATATCGCTGCGATTAATCAGATATAGCATCACAGCGCGATGGGGATTGGCGGCGACAGTGGGTGGGAGCGTGAGTAAATCTGTCAGTTCTTGGAGGTGTTTTTGGCCTCTGGTTGTCTCAGTATCTGGGAAAACAGCGACATCATCAATCGTCCAAGTCGTATTTTTAACTTCAACATAGGTCAGACCACCTTCACCTGTCAGCACAAAATCTACTCTACTGCGGTTATTTTGCCCGTAGACCACTTCCGATCGAATTGTGTGATGTTTGCCTAGTTCCGGAAATAAATGCTGCTCTAGGGCGATTTTAATTAGTTTGTTGGGCAATGCGGTATTAATGCCCACCCACACTCGTTCACTTTGTTGAAGTAAATTTTTGGAGGGGTTGGTACTCTCCACTTCGATCATTTCCCAGGTGTAGCGAAGTTTCCGCTTGGGATTGTCATTGTAGGAAACTTGCACTGGGGCACCAACTTGACACACCCCAATCATGGGGCCAGTATTGGGACAGTGAGCAGTAATTAATTCCCCTGTATCCAGTTCGATATCTGCAAAAAACCGCTTGTACCGTTTCACTAGGGTACCGGAATAAAGTGTGGGATAGGTGTAAAGGCGCATGGGGAAAAGTAATCAGCAATAAGTAACTAAAGACTATTCTCTACTTGCTAGATAGGTTTCTAAATTACCAAGTTCGATCGCCATTTTAGCGACCAGAGATGCTGAATTAGCAGTGAGGGATGATTCGCGGGCGAGTTGTTCGAGTTGTTTGGCGAGGGTGGCAATTGGGCGCACACCAACGTTAGCACTGGCACCTTTGATATAGTGGGCTTCATGAGCGATCGCATCTTTGTCACCATTAGTGACAGCTTGGCGAAGATCTTCGATGTGCAGCTTTACGTCTTCAGCTAGCATTGTTAGTAATTCAAGTTCAAAGTCAGGATCGTCCTCGGAAATCTGGTGCAATTGTTCCCAGTCGATGTCAATGCGATCGTTCATTGGTGGTAGTGCAGTAACGGATTGTAGCTGAGGAATACCAATCGGTAGTCAGGCAAAATAAGTATAGTAGATTCTGATGTTTCAAACTACCCGCCGTCGGCTTGCTTTATGGTACACAACTATCACTGCGATCGTATTGCTGGTATTTGCTAGTGGGATGTACATCTATGTGCGGAGTACCTTGATCGAACGGATCGACGATACTCTCAATCATGTCGTCGAAGTGGTCAGTCGATCGATTGCGATCGAGAAAATTGATGCGCCCAACTCCCCCCATCAGTGGCAAATTAATGTTGCGGCGAGTTTTCAGGAGAATTCCACTGCTCTGGCGGCGAAGACTGAGACGACACCAGCAGAACGGTTGCGTCAACGGGTAGATGACGATCGAATCGACCTAGAATTATTTACTGTGGATGGAAAACTCCTGTGGTCTACACTGAGGGAACCGCTAGATCTGCCTGTTTGGCTCAATCTTGACGGTGCAACAGTGCATTTGGGACATGACCTAATCCTGCGCCAAATCACCGCTCCAGTCCTCACTCAGGGGCAAATGGTGGGTATTTTGCGAGTGAGTCATCCTTGGTTTGAAGTTACCAAACCGACTGAGCTACTAATCTTCGATCTGTCAATCGGGATTTCGCTGATGATTATCACTGTAGCGGCGATTGGTTGGTTCTTGTCGGGGATCGCGATCGAGCCTGTCAAAGCTTCTTATCAACAACTCAAACAGTTTACTGCCGATGCGTCCCACGAACTCCGCAATCCGATCGCTACGATCCAAACTAATGTCCAAGTTGCTCTAAGCGAAGAACCATTACAACCAGGACAACGCCAGAAACTGCAAACAATCGAACGCTTAACCAGACGATTGGGCAGATTGGTAGACGATCTATTATTTCTCGCTCGTCAAGATAGTGGAATGATTCCACTCCAATTTAGCGCGGTGCCCCTAGACGCACTGCTAATGGAAGCGATCGAAGAACAACAATTAGCCGCCACTGCAAAGGGGATTAAATTAGTACTAGAAATAGTCGATCCGATCGTTCCCGCCCAGAGCCATTCAGGGCAGCTCGAACCAGAAGTATTTACGATCGATGGCGATTGGGATCGGTTGGCACGATTATTTACCAACCTAATCACCAATGCGATTCAATATACCCCTGCGAGTACTCAACCTCAAGCCACAGTTACCGTCAGGCTTCAGCAACTGATCCGCCCAAATGCCAGTTATCTCCAAGTCAAAGTCCAAGATACCGGGATTGGTATCCCCGATTCGGCGTTGCCATATATCTTCGATCGATTTTATCGTGTCGATCCAGCTCGGACATCTGGAAACTTGGAGGCGATTGGCGGTTCGGGGTTGGGACTCGCCATCGTGCAAGCGATCGTTGCCAATCATCACGGTGAAGTATCGATCGACAGTCAACTTGGGGTTGGGACGACAGTGACGGTGGTATTTAAGTAAATCTGCCGAATATCTTCAGGTAAAGCAGCTTCTAGTCGCTGATAGCCTTCGGCCAGATGGGTTGGAATGCTGACAGCGGGAATCTGTTGACCTTCGCCTTGAAGATAGGCGGAGATCCGCTGTTCGTTCCATTTGAGGCTTTGGGTCATCACGACAATTAACCGAGACAGGGGTGGAATGAGATCGAGTCCCCGTTCCAAATAACACCACAATGGTGGGGGTGCCGCTTTCAGGGAGTAACGAATTTGAGCCGGGGGTGGAACTTCGAGTCCAGAAATCGTCCGCCCCGCAATATCCATCAGCCAGCTTTGCCAGTTGGTGGCTTCCGGATCGGCAGATAGCTGCACTCGCTTCAGCTCTCGAAAGATCTGTCGCCAGACGATCGCAAATAAGTAGTCAGTTTGTTCGCGAGACTCGACAGCATGTTGGATCGTCGTGTAAACGATCGCGCTGTAACGACAAAATAAGGCTGTGAAAAATCGTCCTTGGTCGGGATGAGCGCGATGGAGATTGACTAACTCTCGATCGCTATAACTAGCTAAGGACTCTACGATCTCGTGCTGGGCTTCGGGGAAGGTCGGGATTGACAACATCTTGCGATCTATGATTGACGATTGCTGCAATGTAATCCTACTCGATCGATGTAAAACTCATCTACTCTCTAACGAAACAAAAGTTCCCACGTAATCACAAAATTAGCGATTTGCCAGGTATTTTAGTGGATTTAAGCCAAAAATATCAGTTAAATGGCTGATGCTAAATTCTAAGTAGATTAAAAATACACCTAGAGCTTGGCAGTTAGTTACAAAATGTGTTTTAATCATAAGCTAATCCGTTCTGTCAGCCAACTTTCATGCAAATGACTGAGCCAAATGTAAACTAATTTAAAAAATCAATCTTTCATCAATACATATAGCTGATTCTAGTTCTAAGCAAATCAGCTATACAATAAGTAAGATTGATGGCGATCAAAATTACATTTTTAAGCGATCTAGATCTTTAAGACTCAGCATTATTTCCGATGTTAGCAATATTTTTAGCAGCTACTATTGTAAATTGCAATAAATTGTTCGACCATTATATAGATGCTTATTACTGAGATCTACCGATGCAGATATGAATGCAAAAATTAAGGTATTGTTACCACCAAAACGTTAGTCAATCTACCACTCAACTATCATTAGAAAGTTGATGTTAACGTTTACAACCTAAAGGTTAAGAAATAGTGAAACATCAATATTTTAAGTGATAGTTAACATAACATTTTCTAAAGCAAGAGTTAAAAAAGATTATTATGACTCAAATTAATCAATTTACTCAGGGAAAATTGTTGGGTCAGTATTTAACTAAATTCCAACGGCAACTGCTCGAAAAGCACCTAGAAACTGAGAATGTTGCGGAATATCGGCAGCGAATTGAGATCATGTTATTGGCAGATGAAGGTCAAACTCAGACCCAAATTTGTCGTGTTTTAGGCTGTTCGCCGCTAACTGCCAGACACTGGATCTTTATGGCTAAATCCGGTCAAGCGCACAACTGGCAAGAGCAACCAATCGGTCGCCCGAAAACAGTTAATGCTGATTATTTGAACCGCCTCAAGGAACTAGTGAGCAAAAGTCCTAAAGACTTTGGTTATCCATTCCCTCGCTGGACGGGACAATGGTTGGGCAAGCATTTATCTCAAGAATTTAATATCGAAGTGAGTGGCAGACATATCAATCGGCTGATTAAGGAAATCGATCTTGGGGCTGAATTGGTCAACGGAGTCGATCGCTTGCATCACCAGATGAGTCGATCGCATCAACTTGTGATTGGAGACTTACGCGATCTGCATCAAAGTGAAGCGGTAATGGCGGAATAGCAAACATCACTGCTGCACCAATTTTCCCTCACATAGCTGAGGTGTTGACTAGAATCGCAATGTTACGCTGGAGCCACGGCTCGCGAATCGGGTGGATGAATACGAGTCTCAATCCTTCGGTTAAGTACAACCCACCCCAGATCATCACGGATACTCATGGTTCAAAATCCTCTACTTGGCTCTATTTCAGGCGATCGATTAATTCAAGTCTTAGGAGCAGAAATTGCGGCGGCGGATCTGACCAAAATTCAAGCTCAGACTCAATTACTCGCGGTAGCTCCCGGCAGCAGCTTTTGGCAATCGAGTGAAAGTTCGCCCGGACTATATATTATTATCGCGGGGAAAGTCCGGCTGTTCGATCGCCAGGGCGAGCGCGTGGCAACTCTGACAGTGGGACAGAGTTTTGGTGCTAGTAGTCTCTTTCCCGATGCCAATTTTCAACCCTATACCGCCAAAGCCGCTCTAGTCGTTGGGGGAGCGGAAATATTAGTCGGCAAAATTTCCCGCGATGAACTTCAAGCTTGGTGGGGTAAGTATCCAGCCAGTCAGTACCACCTCAGTCAACAGGCACAACTACTCGATGCCATCCTCCGGGGAGACGTCATCCCCCCACCACTAATACCCCAACGGGGACTTCAGCCGCAGATCCCACTAGTCGCCCGTCAGATTCCGCCGCTCAACTCTAGATCTCAACCAGCAACCGACTCAGCTCCCGCCCGCGCAGCTAGTCCCAAAAATCAATTCCAAGCCGGTTACTTTCCTACTCCTAGTCAGAAGATCGGTCAATGGTGGAAGAAAGTTACTCATAAATACCCGTTTTACGCGCAGCAGAGTTCATCTGACTGTAGTGCTGCCTGTGTGGTGATGGTGGGACGGTATTGGGGCAAAGAGTTTAATATCAACCGCTTGCGGGAACTCGCCTACGTCAGTCGCGATGGCGCATCGCTGAAAGGTTTGGCGAATGCCGTCGAAAATCTGGGGTTTAATAGTCGTCCCGTCAAGGCTAGTCTCGATCGATTGGCGGAGCAAGAGCTACCCGCGATCGTCCACTGGAAAGGGAATCACTATATTGTGGTATTTGAAATTACCCTAGAATATGTAATTGTCGGCGATCCGGCGATCGGTCAACGGAAGTTTACTCGCGCCGAATTTATCGAAGGCTGGACGGGTTATTGTCTGTTGATCACACCTACCCTAGCACTGAAAAATGTGGAGGGCAAGTCCACCAATTTCTTGCAGTTATTTCAGCTAATTATTCCCCATAAGGTGGTAATTACCGAGATCTTTATTGCTTCGATCGTTTTACAGATTTTCGGGCTGATTTCACCGATTTTCACTCAATTAATTCTCGATCGAGCGGTAATTCATAAATCTGCTAGCAGTTTAGCTACCTTTGGCGTAGGATTGCTGATCTTTGGTGGGTTTCAGATTATCATGACTGCGCTGCGGCAATATCTGATTGCTTTGACAGCCAACCGGGTCGATGCAGCTTTGTTAGTAGGGTTTATTCGGCATACTTTTAGTTTGCCATTGAGTTATTTTGATGCCCGCCACGTTGGGGATATTATCTCGCGGATTCAGGAAAATAATAAAATTCAGAGCTTTGTGACTGGGGAATCTTTGGGGATCTTACTGGATCTGATGTCGGTGTTTGTATACGCCACATTAATGTTTTTATATAGTTGGAAATTAGCATTAGTAACGCTGATTTCGATCCCACCATTTTTGATTCTTAATTTTGCCTCAACACCATTTCTTAAGCGAATGTCGCGAGAGATATTTAATGCCTCCAATGAGGAAAATAGCTATCTGATTGAAGCTCTCAATGGGGTGCGAACAGTTAAGTCGATGTCTGTCGAAAAATCTGTACGATGGGAATGGGAAGAACGACTAAATAAGGAAATCAAACAATCTTATCGCGGTCAGATGATGGGGATTAAGATTCAAATTATTAGTTCGATTATTAATACAATTAGCAGTACGGCAATGATTTGGATTGGTGCATCGCTGGTGATTGCTGGTGAATTCACGATCGGTCAACTGTTTGCCTTTAATATGATCTCGGCAAATGTGATTAGCCCGTTCCAACGGTTAGCGGGGTTATGGAATCATTTACAAGAACTGGGGATTGCGATCGAAAGATTGTGCGATGTAATTGAGGCTAAACCAGAGGAAGATGGAGAGTCTAGCCGTCAGAGTATTGGGAAGTTACAGGGCTATGTCAAATTTGAGCATGTCACCTTTCGCTATAACAAGGATGCCGATACTAATATCCTCGAAAATATCAACTTTGAGATTAAACCAGGTCAAACGATTGCCTTAGTCGGACGGAGTGGATCGGGGAAAACAACCCTTGCTAAATTAATTTTAGGACTATATCGACCGACAAGTGGCAAAATTTCGATCGATGGTAAAGATCTGAGTACGATTTCCTTGCATTCCTTGCGATCGCAAGTAGGCGTAGTCGATCAAGATACTTTCTTATTTAGCGGTACTGTCAAGAAAAATATCACGCTGGCTAAGCCAGGGGCGAAACCCGCCGAACTCGAACGTGCTGCCGAAATGGCTGGTGCGCATGAGTTTATTAGTAAAATGCCGATGGGTTATGATACTGAAATCGGTGAAGGCGGGGGGATGCTATCCGGTGGACAACGCCAACGCATAGCGATCGCCAGGGCGTTATTGAGCAATCCCCGATTGTTGGTATTTGATGAAGCGACTAGTAGTTTGGATACCGAATCGGAACGAATCATTCAAAATAACTTAGAAAAAATTCGCCGCAATCGCAGTACGATTATCATCGCCCATCGACTCTCTACCGTTCAAAATGCCGACCTAATTTTAGTGCTAGATAAAGGTGTATTAATCGAAAGTGGCAGTCATCAGCAACTAATGGCAAAACGCGGTCAATATTACTATCTCAACCAACAACAAATCGCCACAATCCAGGAATAGTTTACGGATTGATGGTGGGGGAGGGCGGGTTTTGTTCTACATCTCTCATGCTAACTTGACTTACTTGCATAAACCCACCCCTACAGATCCAACACCATTTACCATCTACCCTCTAACCCCTATCCTCTATCCCATGATTGCTAACAATAAAACAGACCAGATTATTAAAATTTTATTAGTAGACGATCGACGGGTGGTGCGAGAAAAACTGAAATCCGTCCTGCACGGACAGTTAGATCTTCAGATTGTGGGCACAGCCACAGATGGGTATGGGGCGATCGATCGGATCGAGCAATTACATCCAGATCTAATTATCCTTGGTTTAGATCTGCCGGGACAAAGCGGAGTTAGAATTGCCAAAAATATTGCCGAGAAATATCCGCAGATTAAAATTATTATTCTCAGCAGCCATGATGATGCTCAGAATATTGCCAAAGCGATCGCGGCTGGGGCGAATGGCTATATTCTCAAAGACCAAATTGGCACCGAAATTGCCGATACAATTCGATCGGTTTATCAAGGCTATATTCAATTAAGTCCAGGCTTATATGAAAAAATTGTACCTCCGGCAATCGATACCTCGAATGTGGTGGAAATCGATAGCGCGCGGGCAAATTTTTCTAGTCGTGCTCAATCAAAACCGCAAGCCGAACGATTCACAAATAAAGGCACACCAGCAATCGCGCCAACGGCTCCAACTAATCCCGAACATGAATTTGTCGTAGCTACTCCCAGTCAATTTACCGCGACAGTTCAAACTTCCCTAACTTCCCTGAGTAGATTAAATGATTGGTCGAATGCTGCCAAAGAATTAATCGACACGATGCCCCTACCGTGGACGCGAGGGCTATTATATTTTTTACTAGTATTCATTGGCATTTTCCTACCTTGGTCTTTCTTCTATAAAATGGATGAGATTGGGACAGCTAGAGGCCGACTCGAACTCAAAGGGAATACAATGAAGCGCGAAGCGGACGTGGATGGGAGTGTCGCTGTGCTAAAAGTCTTCGTCAAAAAAGGTGATGTTGTCAAAGCCGGACAGACAATCATGGAACTCGATGCTAAAAATGTCCGCGAACAAATTTACCAAAATCAACTCAAACTCGATGGCGGACAACAACGGTTGAATCAGCTAATGCTGATGAAAAATCAGATGGGACTGGGGACGAATGCCCAAGAACAGCAAAATCAGGCCCAACTGCTCGAAAAGCAATCTCAAATTGCTCAAGCACAACAGAGCATCACTGCACTCAATGCCAATGCTCAGACTCAAGCTGCCGAAAAATTGGCTCAAGTCCATCAAGCCGAGCAAGCGTTACTCGATCGAAAATCTAGTCATAATCTTCAAAAAGCTGAAAAACTGACTCAAGTTCGGCAGTCTCAACAAGGAATTGTCGATGCTCAAACTGGCCAGATCTTGGCGCAAAATCGGCTCAAAGACGCAGAGGGTGAAGTAGCCCGCTACAC
>JANPJH010000144.1:0-7649 GCA_031425415.1 Chamaesiphon sp. VAR_61_metabat_425
GATGAATTGCTTTTTTTGGATCGATCGCTCATTTTTCTTCTCAAAAGGTGTCCGGACTATTGAGATGTCCAACGGCTAGTCCATAACTGGGTGCGACCCCATTGGGGGCTTGGCAAAAATCAAACTCCAGCGATGGCGATCAGTTACTATCATAGTCCCATCTCTATGACTGAACTCTTGACTTTGCAATGCTTAGAATCTCTCACTCTTTAACCAACCAGTGCCGACTAGAGCAAGAAGGGAAGATGAAATTCTACGAGCAATGTGGTGTGTCTCAATCGGAATGGAGTGATGAGGGTTGGCAAATACATTGTGATAATTCTGCCGTTCATGAGTGCATTCATCATCAGAATATCGATCGAATTTGGGTTGCCACTGGTAGTCAGTTAGACGCTCAAAATCATCCTTTATTGCACGATGTTTTAGCTGCCCATCCGATCGAATGTGTCAATGGTTTACCTGTCGTTGACGAGCATCTACGCTGGCAAGGTTGCGAGTTATTTATCATGGGTGGTTTGGCAGCATTACGAGTCGGCCCAGCAGCGCGAAATCTTTCAGGTGCGAGGGCTGCTAGCGATCGCATCGTTCCAGCTTTGACTAAATCTAGTATTACAGGTAAGTTATCATTTCCAAAAGCTAGCACCACTTAAGACAAATCTATTTCAATCTTCGATCGACTAGAAGGGTCGGTAATGGGTGTTCGGCTGCGAAACCACACTACAAAGAACCGAAAAAACCCACTAAGTGGTCTATCAATTTAGGACTTACGCATTGACAAAGCGATCGCTTTGTGAATTCAAGCACCACAGACAGTGGAAAGATGATTCATGATATATTCTTTAATGACTGAAGTAAACAAGTTTCTTTGAACCTCATACCAGTTGGCAATAGTTTTTGCCGCTCTCATTTTTTCTAACCGAATAAATGCTTGAAGTGAACAAAACACATGTGTCCTAATTGCCTGCTGGGCGGGGGATCCGCCTAGCAGACTATCTCTGACCATAAATCGGCAAATCCCACAAACCTGTTTAATTGCTCTGTGAAAACATTCAATTCCCCAGTGGGCATCATAAATCATGATAAATTCACTGCGCTCGACTTACTTGAGCGCATTCTCATCTGGAAAATATACAATATAATGTCTAGAGTCTTCTTTTTTAAAGTCTTTCCTATACAATTTTATTATGCCAAATTCTCTTAGATGAGTTATTAGTCCTGACTCTGGAATGTCCAGGCTGTTTACCTGGTAATACTTCTTTGGCTCGGTTGAGACAGTTCTGTTTTTCTCAACTCCAAATAAAAAACCTAATCTCTTGTTTCTTAGAAATTTCAAGTTTTCTACTCCTGAGTACCAACTATCTCCTGTCACTAGCTTTTCTAGTACGGTGTCGTCTAACACAGGCGCACGATAGAAATGCAAGTTTTCCCACTGACGAACTCTGACTTGTCCTAGTTGTAGATGATGGTCAATTTCAATGGTCTCATCTGTTTCTAGCCATGTTTCAGGGTCATTCAGCTTCATTTTCTGCCCATGTTTACGCGGCCTGCCCCGACCGCCATAAGCTGGCGGTGCTGACCAAACACAGGCATTCTTTCTGAGCCTCACCAGAGAATCCGCCTCGATCCCAGCTTGTGCTAGTACCCATGTTGCATTGCCATATTCTCGGTCTAGCACTGCTAGAACTGGATTTGTGGTCTGTTCGCAGACTTGCTTGAGTTGTGCTGCTGCCTTTGGAATCGGTGATTCTCCACTACTAATTCGTTCATGTAGTAATGGTAGTGCCCAACTGCCCTGTTCTTCTGGTATCCATGCTATTGTGCTGTATCCTTGTCCAACTATTACTCCTTTGTGGTGTTGATGTGTTCGATCTTTCAATGTTTTGGCATCTGGTCTTCCCCATGTTGTATGGTCAATCTGCTTGACGAAATTCCTTTAATGCTTCACTGTTCATATCAGGGATTGGATGGTTTTTCTTGTTCACCCTCATTCTCTCCCTTTCGGTAGCCTCTGTTCTTCTTTGGCTACCGTTCTCTCTTTTTTAGTCTAAACTCCAGTAATTTTGATAGCCAAATAATGCTAACTAGTACTCAAAACCCGCTCGTCAAGCAAATTAGAAAGCTGCAAAGTGCAAAAGAGCGACGGGAATCACAGTTATTTTTGCTAGAGGGGACACATCCAATCCAAGAAGCTTGTGCCGTCAATTATCCATTGATGACACTCTGCTGCACTGAGACTTGGCAAACACATCATTCCGAATTGTGGTCGCTTTTAACAGGGGTTAGCGATCGAGTAGAATTAGTCAGTGATGAAGTGATGAAAGCGATCACTACCACTGTCAACCCAGATGGTGTTATCGCGATCGCGCCAAGATTAGCTTTGCCCAAGCCAGCAATTCCCGCAGATTTAACCATCGTTCTTTCTACCATCCAAGATCCAGGCAATTTAGGGACAATGATTCGGACGGCGGCTGGAGTGGGTGCGAATGGCTTATGGGTAAGTCATGATAGTGTCGATTTAGATCATCCGAAAGTACTTCGAGCCTCAGCCGGACAATGGTTTCGCCTAGCGATGGGGGTAAGTGACAATCTTGTCGAATTAGTCACCAAATACAAACAGCAAGGCGTACAGGTAATCTCTACCACCTCCCATACCGAAACTAGTTATTGGGATGTGGATTTTCGATCGCCGACGCTAATTTTATTAGGCAACGAGGGTGCCGGATTGAGTGCGAAATTAGCTGAACTTGCCGATGTGCGGGTAAAGATTCCGATGGAAGCGGCGGTAGAATCGTTAAATGTAGCAACGGCAGCGGCGTTGATTTTGTATGAAGTTCGCAGACAAAGAAGAAGCTTGCAGCTCGAATCCGTTGCCAGATCGAACACCATCTCTAATTAGAGAAATTTGGCAATTCGATCGACAGCCAACTGTAATGTAGCTGGATTGTGTACCAGTGCAAACCGAACATAACCTTCGCCACATTTACCAAAACCGACTCCCGGAGCTGCTGCGACCCCAGTTTGGGCGACTAACTCAGTACAAAACTCAATCGAATTATCCGCCCATTTCTCTGGCAATTTTGCCCAAATATACATCGTGGCTGCTGGTGTAGGGACGTGCCAACCGATATTAGTTAGAGCCTGAACGAACGTATCCCGCCGCTGTTTGAAAGTATCCACAGTAGTTTGCACACAACTTTGGTCGCCAGTTAGAGCGGCGATCGCGCCGTGTAAAATACCTAAATACTGATTAAAATCCACCACCGCCTTAATCTGGCGTAAGGCTTGAATTAATTGCCGATTACCGATCGCGTAACCGATTCTAAAGCCGCCCATATTATAGGACTTAGACATCGTAAAAAACTCGATCGACACACTCTTGTCTTTGTCAGCTTGCAAGATCGATGGGACTTGAATATCGCCAAACACCAAATCCCCATAGGGAAAATCATGCACCAGCACAATGTCATGCTGTTGGCAAAAAGCTACAGCCTCTTCAAAGAAGGCTAATGGCGCGATCGCGGTAGTCGGATTGTGTGGGTAGCTCAAAACCATCAATCGAGATTTTGCGAGGGTCTGAGCTGGAATATCACTCAATACAGGTAAAAATCCATTCTCTGCCAATAGCGGCATGGTGTGAATTTGACCTCCAGCTAAATACACACCGCCAGCATGAGATGGATAGCCAGGGTCCATCAGCAAGGCGACATCCCCAGGTTCCAACACTGCTAGGGGTAAATGTGCCGTCCCCTCTTGAGAACCGATCAAGGGTAATACTTCTGTTTCGGGGTCGATTGGGATTCCATACTTGTTGGTGTACCAAGCGGCTGCAGCTTCGCGAAATAATCGCGTTCCGTTGAAGAGCAGATAACCGTGAGTACTAGGATCGGTTAAAGCTGACTGGATGGCCGAAATAATATGTGGTGCTGTCGGTAAATCTGATGAACCTAATGAGAGGTCAATTATCTCCTGTCCGAGTCCCCGCGCCCGTCCTTTTGCCCGATCCATATCGGCAAATACATTCATTTGTAATGGTTGGAGCCGTTGAGATAGACGCATGGGGATTAGGGGTTAGGGATTAGAGATTATTATCGAGCATAGCGATCAATTTATCTTTAGCGATCGCGCCTTCTAGAGAGTGGACGACTTCATTGCCTTTAAATAACCTAATCGCGGGAACGCCTTCTACTTTATAAGTTTTCACAGTTTCCGGGTTAGGATCTATTTCCATTTTGACGACCTTAAGCCTGTCGCTATAATTGTTAGCAATCCAGTCGATCGATGGAGACACTAATCTACAAGGGCCACACCAAGCAGCCCAGAGGTAAACTAATACAGGTACCTCAGCTTGTAAAACTTCACTTTCAAATTGTGCATCATTGATGACGGTAACGCTACTCACTTTAATTAACTCCTAGATTGTGAAAAGATTTGACCCATTATGCAATTCAATTTGCCACTCACAACCCAAGCGGTTAGAAACCGCTCCTCGTGATGCAAAGTCCGCGACTTTAGTCGCTAGCGTTAGTAGCTCACTGTTAGCTATTACCATCTAGGTTAAAGCAAAATGTGGCGAGGGGATAGAGCTATGTGTGCCGATTTAGCCAAATTGCCGTCATCCCGATCCTTCCGGCACCGAGATAGTCTTCTTCCAAGCTATCGCCGATGTGCCATGCTGATGTTGCTGGACACTGGTGTTTACTCAAGGCTGCGGCAAAGATTTCCGCTTGGGGTTTCGCCGCACTGACTTCGGTCGAAATCGTGATTGTTGAGAAATATTGGTGTAGATCTAGTCCTTTGAGGACGGTATATAACCGCGAGTCAAAATTGGATAGTACTCCCAATGTTACTCCGGCTCGTTGCCAGTTAGTTAGAGCCGCGATCGTGTCGGGATAAATTGTCCATGTTGCTGGCGTGGCGAAGTAGGCATACAACTCCTGAAAAAAAGCCTCAAAATCCTCAAACTGTTCCCATACCCCAGCCGCCACGAATGTCTGACGATTGATTTCTCGCCACCACTGATATTCAGCAGCCGGAATATCTACCGCTGATAGATTGGGGAAAATACATGGCGGCGCATTTTTAAAAGCTGCATAGAAATATTTGTTGAGTAATTCTGGCGCACAATTCACGCCATGTTTACTGGCCATTTCACTATATACCTGTCCTACACTATCTCGGACACCAAATAAGGTGCCAACAGCATCGAGAAAAATGACTTGTGGTAATGGGAGTGAGGGGGGAATTTCTAGAAGGGTTGAGTATTGATGCTCCATTTGGCGATCGGCAATAATAATGCGATAGAAATCTATAGTAGTTCAAATCCTCTGTCGATCGGGGTGTGACTCGAAGATGGCATCTTCGCTAGAATGTGGGAGATAACTATCCCGCGATTCGACAATTCCCCACATGACTCAACAACTGTACCAAGAAATCAAGGAATTTTATGATGCCTCCAGTACGCTGTGGGAATCAATCTGGGGCGAACACATGCATCATGGCTATTATGGCAAAGATGGAACCCTCAAGCTCGATCGTCGTCAAGCACAGATAGATCTGATTGAAGAACTGCTGACTTGGGCTGGCGATATTCAACCCCAAGATATTCTAGATGTTGGTTGTGGGATTGGTGGTAGTAGCCTTTACTTGGCACAGAAGTTTGATGCTAGGGTGACGGGAATTACTCTTTCTCCTGTTCAGGCAAATAGGGCTAAAGAGCGAGCGCAAGCAGCAGGGTTAACAGTAACGACTGATTTTCAGGTAGCAAATGCCCTGGAGATGCCATTTGCCGATAATAGTTTCGATCTGGTGTGGTCGTTGGAGAGCGGCGAACACATGCCCGATAAGGTGAAATTTTTGCAGGAATGTTATCGGGTGCTTAAACCAGGCGGGAAACTAATTCTCGCCACCTGGTGCCACCGTCCGACGAATGCGGCAACGCCCCTGACTGCCGATGAAGAAAAACATTTACAGGATATCTATCGGGTTTATTGTCTGCCCTATGTTGTCTCGCTGCCAGACTACACCAAGATCGTCGAGGACTGCGGATTTAAGGATTTACGGGTGGATGATTGGTCTACCGCAGTTGCCCCATTCTGGAATGTGGTAATTGACTCGGCGATTACGCCCCAAGCAGTCATTGGACTATTTAAAGCAGGCTGGAAAACGATCGAAGCGGCGATCTCGCTGAAATTGATGAGTAGTGGTTATCAACGGGGCTTGATCCGGTTTGGGCTGATTGCGGCGATCAAGTGAGGGAAAAGGGGAAAGGGGAAAAGTTATTACCAATAGCCTAATCCTGTACATCCTTGTCTTGGAAAAGTCCTCCACTTGGGGAAACCCCAAGACCGGATTTTCCGCTAAATCCTGTATGTCCTGATGGGAATTTGCCCCCTGATTAGTTCATCTATAAATATGGAGTCTCATGGAAATCGATCGGATTCATTTTTATGTCGCAGATGCTGTTCAAATGCGGGATTGGTCGATCGATCGATTGGGTTTGCAGGCTTTGGGGGATCGCTCGGATCGCCATACAGACACCTATTTGGTGGGAAATGCTCATCTGTTGCTATCGATCTCATCGCCCCGAGCGGCTAGCAGTCCTGTTGCCAATTATCTCAAACTCCATCCGCCAGGGGTCCAGGATATCGCCTTTAGGGTGAGGGATTTAGATAAGATTAGGCAAAAGATCGATCGACTGGGAGTCAAAATTTTAGCAACTTCTAACGACCAGCCCAGTAGTAATTTCGATCGATCTTCCTGGGTGAGAATTCAAGGTTGGGGTTCGCTCGAACATACAATTACCCAAGTAGGAGCAACAGATTCAGATGACTGGCGATCGCGGGTTATGCAACCCATTGATGAGACAATTATCGGTATCGATCATCTCGTCTTGAATGTTGCCGCTGGGGAATTAGGCACAGCTTCAGCCTGGTACAAAAATCTATTTGACTTTCATGTTCAACAGACATTCAATATTCAAACAGATCGCTCTGGACTGTCCAGTAATGCTCTCACCAGTCGCCAGGGAAAAATCGATTTTAATATCAATCAACCGACCTCGCCAAATTCACAAATTCAAGAATTTTTAGATGCTAATCGTGGGGCAGGAATTCAGCATATTGCCTTCAAGACGAGGAATATTTTTCAAACAGTTGATCGAATGCAACAGCAGGGACTAGCATTTTTACCGGTACCCACTACTTATTATAGCGAAGTGAAGACAAGAGCTAGGCACAGCGGCGTGCGATCGCTGACAGAGGATGAGTGGCAAGCCCTCGAACGGCTGCAAATCTTGGTAGATTGGCAGCCAGATAGTCCCCAGGCTTTACTACTGCAAACCTTTACCCAGCCTATATTCAACGAGCCAACCTTTTTCTTTGAAGCGATCGAGCGACGCGACATGGCACAAGGGTTTGGGCAAGGTAATTTCCAAGCTCTATTTGAAGCAGTCGAACAAAATAGTCATCGTCATCGGGTATGAGATCGGCTCTCCCTTATGGTGATAATTTAATCTTATTGAACAGGGGAAAGGGGAAAGCGATTCGCGCTCTGTAGGTTTCCTCCAGGTTTAGCGAATCAAGACAGGTGAAAGGGAAAATTGTTTGAGTATCTGTCTATACTATTCACCAAAAAATAACTGGAGAGCTATT
>JANPJH010000145.1:0-31106 GCA_031425415.1 Chamaesiphon sp. VAR_61_metabat_425
GGAGCACCTTTTCAAGACAGTTGGGAGTTGCTGTACCACCGTATGGGAGTTGGGAGTTGGGAGTTGGGAGATAAAAGCATTTATCCCTTTCCCCTTTCCCCTTTCCCCTACCCTCTAACCTCCGAAGGCTGTCGGGAAGGCTAATTTAAGTGCAGCAGTAATCAAAAGATTGGCAAGTGAGATGGGGAGAAGAAATTTCCACCCGAGATTGAGTAATTGGTCGATGCGAACGCGGGGGACTGTCCAGCGGGTAAGGATTGCCAAAAAGACGAGGAAATATGCTTTGAGGACTGTCATGGCAATTCCCAGAGATGCATCAATTACTTGAACCCAAGAAGTAGTAGGGTCAACACCGATTAAATCGCTCAACATCTCGATCGGAATTGGGCTTGACCAACCACCGAGATATAGAATGGCCACTAAGAGCGCAGAGAGGACTAGGTTAACGTAGGAACCAACGTAGAAGAGAGCAAATTTCATCCCGGCGTATTCGGTCTGATAGCCAGCTACCAGCTCTTCCTCAGCCTCTGGGAGGTCGAAGGGGAGACGTTCGCACTCAGCTAAAGCCGCAATCCAGAAGATGACAAAGCCAACTGGTTGTCGCCACACATTCCAGGAGAGGATGCCGTAGTCTGCTTGTTGCTTGACGATATCGATCGTACTCAGACTATTAGACATCAAGACGATCGCCAGTACCGACAACGCCAGGGGAATTTCATAACTAATCGATTGAGCCGCAGCGCGCAATCCGCCCAATAGTGAGTACTTATTATTAGAAGCATATCCTGCCATCAGTAAGCCAATCGGGACGATGCTAGATAAGGCAATCCACAAAAACACTCCCGTACTGACATTGGTAATCACCAAGTTTTGTCCGAAGGGGACAATTAGGTAGGAGAGAAATACTGGCATCACTACCAATACTGGCCCCATCGTGAAGAGGAAGGGGTCAGCCTTGGCGGGGAGAATATCTTCTTTGAAGACCAGTTTAAGGCCGTCTGCAACTGGCTGTAGAACACCCAGTGGGCCGGCATATTCTGGGCCAATCCGCTGTTGAACAGCAGCGGAAATTTTGCGTTCTAACCAAACGTTAACTAGTACACCTACCGTCGCACCGATGATCATCAGCAGCATCGGAAATGGCATCCATAGAACTTTAGCTAGTTCGGCTGAAATGCCAAAGTCACTGAGAGATTGGATAAAAGTTCCTTGGAGGTCAATGCCTGAATTCATATTTCTCTATAACCCACGACAGTAGAAGTCTATCCTTTCGGTTTGATTTTGGCTTCCAGCGATCGGGATGAATATTTAGTGTGGTTTTCTTTGCCTAGTATATCGCGGCATTGGTATCCGATGAGAATATTTACCTACGAAACTCGTTCGTTGTTTATTCCTATGATTATCATCGGTTTGGCTCTAAAATCTTTGCCTTACCGTCGATACAGGCTACACACAATCGCGCCATCCGGACGAGAGCGAAACAACGCCATGTTACCATCCCGTTCCACGATCGAGCGATCTCGACAATCGTAGGAAGCTGAGGGTTGAATCTCCCCATCAGTACTTACAATCGCCTGATATTGCCAGTAATTTTTGGCACTTCGCTTGATGCTAAGGATACAGATCCGATGTCCGTCAACCTGACGACAAAACTCGGCACTAGCCGGAGCCACCGCCGTTAGCCAATATAACAACACCAAACACAAAAGCTTAATTACAAATTGAACCACCGAGCAACAGACCCTAGAATGCAGAGTTTTTCAGGATATCTAGTCTAGCCTGATATTCGCCCATCCACTCGGTTTTGGGCTGCAGCAATAACCAAAAAGCCTCAATTTGTCCGAAAACTGTCTATTTCGTTTCAGATTTCGATTGTAAAACTTCATTGCCATCTGTTCATACTCACAATCTATGTAACTCAGTTTGTTCTACTCTTTTGGCTCTCATCATAGATATCTTGAGGATTCACGCCAATTTTGTCTAAATACCTGTAAATTACTTTTAATTGCTGTTCGGCAATGATGGCGCGATATTCCGATCGATTAAATTTTTCCTCTGCTTCATTACATAGCTTGATTTGTTCTTGTAACTTTTGCTCTAGCTTTTTAATCATTGTCCAGGCTGTATCTGAATTTATTTCAGATTGCTTTTGCTGAATTTTTTTCGCTATATCTGTCGGTAAGTATTTAGGCTGAGTTTGATATTGCAAGGCTGTTTGGGGCAGTTTATGAATATTTTCTGCGGCAGGAATTGAAACTGATTCCTGCATGATTTGTGCTAACCATAGTACTTTGTTGTCCCTCTTCAGTACTAACTGCCCAGCAATAGTTTTGATGGTGAAAGTTCCGCTATGAACATTAATATTTTGAATTGGGTACCAATTGTCTTTTATATTCACCAAAATATCCATATTAAACCGCTGTTTATTCTGGAATCTTTCCGTTGGCCACCATTTTTTCCAAAGAATCGATGGATCTGTATACCAGACTCGGTAACCAGCCGGGGTCACGTAGTACTTATATTCGGTAAAACCAGCACGAGTGGCATCACCAATGAGCACAAAATCTCGATCGATCAGATTACTATCAATAAATTCAGCAAAGGGGGAGTTATTGTTAAGAATGACAGTACGCGGCTTATTTTGCAGATACATAATCGCAACAGATTCACCATGATGCGTCATCAATTGAGATAAGCTAGCACTTACTTCTAATCGGAGATTTTCACTAACCAAAAGTTGATTGCTGCCATTCACAAACTTTTCAATTAGTTTACGATCGTCTAGTTCAAAAATATTGGACATCTTCGATTGTGTGCTAATCATATTAGTCAATAGAAAAGAAATAAAAACATTAAATTTGAATAATTGCTAATAATCTTTGAATTGCAAGTCTCGATCGAGTAGATCGAATCAAAGATAGTGATAGATCGAATACCCCAGTATTAATTAACTCAGCATCACTTATTTAGTTGTGATATTTACTACAAGCACGGATGGCTAATTCTGTAGTTAATAACTCTTTAGCTCAATCATACATTAGGGTTAGATTTGTTAATATCCGACAAAAGTCAGAGAATAGCTGGGGATGATTGCGATCGGTTAGCGTAGGAACATGTATAAAGATACAGTGAGTAAGAGATCGATAAATTTTTACGTAGCTCAACACCCTAAAATATAAAGCCTCACAGACAAATTTCCCAGCATCATAACCGATTTGGGTAGCGGCTAGTCCACAGATCAGATCGTCTAGATTGACGGTTGTTTTCAAATATACATCCTCACAACTAGCTTGCGACTCGATTGTTAGGTGCTGATAACTTTCGGCCATTCCACAACAGACAATGAACTGCGGTTGCAGTGTGGCGATGAAATCGATAGCGATTTGACTCGCGGCTTTCTCATCTACTGGCAAATGACGCAGCCACTCCAACCGATAACCATTAACTTCCTGGCTTGGCATCGCCTCCATCGATAACTTCAACAGATCGTCTGATGAATTTGACTGATGGTGAGCTAACCAAGGCTGGAACGAAGTAAGCAAGATCGTTTTATTCATTATTCCCTAGATCGATGGAGTTAGTTACTAGTTAAAGCGGGGAGATGATATGTGAAATAAAATTAATACAAAAATACCCGATCGACTGCTAGGATCGATAGGGATATTTATCATCTCAATAAGACTACAACTAAATAAAGGACTTGGAGACTGATTGCTCATCTCCCATTTGCCTAATAACTATCCGTCGGGTTCACCAATCTGAGTAACTTCTGTTTGATTTGATTATCAAATACTTCCCACTTCATTTTTGAGAAATCGGAATTGTCATTAAATCCACACAAGAAGCCAACGGGAATCTCGAACCCCCCCGCAGTGAATCTGCCACCACCAAAGAAACGACCTTCGCTATTTTTGCCAAATGCCTCTTTGATAAATTCATCAGGATCGAGGGTTAACTTGGACGTGCGGAGGGAACCAATCACTAATTCGACTTCATCATCTTCATCCCGAACAATGCCATACACAACAGCCGTATGGACGTTTTCTTCAGTGACTAAAAAGTCAGCAGCTTGAGGAATCGCATCTCTGTCTTCATATCGGAGATACCCCACCCCAGCAATGGAGAAATTATTCTGCACTACTCGATTGGTCAACGATCGTTGAATGACTTCCATCACCCGCTTCGATCGGTATACTTGGAGGATGGCATTGAGTAATTGAGCATCATAAAAGCGACTCAAATACCCGGCGGCGAGAAAATCTTCTTCCTGAGCCTGCATCAGGCGATTAGTATCCGAACGCAGTCCGTGCATCAGTGCAGTTGCACATTTAACATGCTCGCTGATGCTGCTATCTAGTTTTAGTAAACCCGCTTGGAGATACTGAGTAAGAATAGTTGCCGTCGCACGAGTAGAAGGGCGAATATCAACGAATTCAGCGTTGAGATCTTCTTGCAGACTATGGTGATCGATAATGACTGTAATCGGGATACCCGCTTGCCGGACGAGTTCTAATAATTGACAGGTTGTACCCTGATTATCGATCAGGACGCAGCCTTGATAGTTAGCCAAATCTTTGTCTCGGAGATTTACGCTGGAAACTTTTTTAGTCGGTAATCCGGTCAGTTTGACAAGCGCAATATTTTCTTGATGGCTGAGAGCACCTGCATAAATCAGGTCGCAGTTAATATTGTACTGTTTGGCAATTAATTGGTATGCCCAAGCCCCAGATAAGGCATCAGGATCGGGGAAATCTTGCAACAGGACAATTTGACGTTCCCCGCGATGTCTTTCCAGAGTAGCTTTGAGTGCTGCTATCCGAATATCCTCGGCAGGTAGTTCGCAATGGTCGGCAGAAATAGAGATCGAAGCTGGTAACTTGATAGTGTGAACACCCTCACGATCGAGCTTGAGTTCTGGATGTTCGGGATCTGGATCTGGCTGCTTTGTCATGTCGAGCAGTTCACCAATTGAATGGGTGTCCATGTGTAAAGCTTGACCATTGAGAGGCTTAACCGAATTTGATGACATCTGATTCAGCGAACACAAAAGAACTAATTGAATTTATATCGATCGCACAAGTACTGTCTTGGTTTTAGCAAAGTGTTGCTTAGTGCGCTATGTTACCCACTCTTGCCCACGAGTTGTCCATTTGCCTAGCATTAGTTTGACCGCTGCACAATGCAAAGTGAATGTAGTTGAATTACTACCGAGAAATACTGAATAATGATTCCATGTGGGTATAATATCTCTAACTCATTATCATAAACAACTGCGATCGAATTGGCAATTAGCGATTTTACTTAGACCCGATCGATTATTTTACAAAACCACTATGTAAAGTACTCTAAACTCCAGATGTGCAAAGGATTAGTTTCTATCGATTGAGACATTATTATCGGCTCACGAGTTGCAGTTTTCTAACTCATTCTCCCACTAGCTGTTGGGCAAATATGACTCCAGCTCGACTACAAACGTTGTAACAAATTCAAACCATGTGTATCTGTGCCGCAGGTGTGAAGTAGATTATAACTATTTCCTAAACGTTTGACTGTTTCCGTTTGTTCAAAGCTGGGAATCCAGGGATTCGGATTATTGTAGGCATAATAAGTTTCGACCCCATCGATGCCTAGCGACACAGCCGTGGGAATTAGTTCGGCAGGCGTGCGGCGATAGCGAGATGGGTGCGCCAAGACAACAATCGCGCCAGCAGTATGCAGTGCCGAAATCACCCGCTCGGCACGAGCATCGACCCCTCTGGGTTCTCTGCCAGTCAGGTATGGAGCTAAACTTGGCTCTAGTGGGTCAAAACCATAGCCCAGGATGTGAACATCTACAGGTGGAAGATAGGCGGTAATTTCAATCCCTGTCCACAATTGGAGCGAACAATCCTGTGCCGTCAACCATTCAGCAGCGCGGTTATAGCCATCAACACTATGATGATCGGTAATTGCCATACCTTGCAGCCCGATTTTGACTGCCTGAGCCATCAGATCTTCAGGGGTAAGCTTCCCATCCGAACAATTAGTGTGCATGTGAAAGTTGTAATGCTTCGGACAACTATCAGCAGTGATGTTCGTGAAGACTTGTCGCAGTTGAGTGGTATTTTGGGCTGAATGTTGGTTCCCCATGGTGTTGGATGCACGATTCAGGTAGTTGCCTACGATCGTGAAATGAGTTCCGTAAAAAATTGTGCTATCTCTACTCTTTAGATTACCTTAATCTTTGTGAAACTTCATGAGAATAGTGCTCAGCACTCTCTCAGAATATGTGGGTTAATCTCAACGCAGGTGCTCGGTTAATAACCGTAATTCGATCTACCAGCATGAGATTCTGTCTATCTACATCAATCTTGGCAGGTAATCCAAAAACGATGAAAGCCTGTCTGTTAGATACGTGTGAGACTCTCCTGCCTTAGGCAGCTAACTCCAACCTTGGGTAGGTAATAGCCATAATTTAACTAGATCGTTCGATCTAAATTTTAAGCGTAGATATAAAAGTTTAATGATATTTTAAGATTTCTCACAGATTTGAGCGATCTCTATACCCACGATCTATGATACTTTGGTGGGCTTTACCAGCCACTAATTCTTTCAGCCACCAGGCGGATGAGGCTAAGATCGTGTCAAAGTTACTGCGTTCTCTATTTATTGCTGTCATATTCAGCTTTGTAGCCCCGATGTTATTAATGTCTGGTTCTCTAGCCAGCAGTTGGCTCTTGACATGCATTCCTGGCTTGGGATCGATCGGTCAAATCCCCACTAATATGTTGCTAGCGGTGCTAGATACATTTGGTGAAGGCTGTCCTTTTCAAGGGATGTTAACAATTTGTCTGGCCTGCGGATTTGTCGGCGCACTGTTTGACATATATGCTTTCTATAGCTTTCGGACCCAAAAGGGCAGTTAGGTGTTAGTGGAAAGTGGAAAGTGGAAAGAGAACAGATAGTTCTCTGTATCCCTAACTCCTAAAGCCTAAAGCCCAAAGCCTAACACCCAACAACCAAACCCCAACTCTTCTACAATAGAGACATAACTTTACATTGGGCGATCGCATGGCGCGGGACTTCAGAGGATTTTTAGATGTACTCGAACAAAGAGGACAACTACGGCGGATTAAGACCCTTGTAGATTCGGACTTAGAAATTGCCGAAATCGCCAATCGGATGTTGCAGTGTGGCGGACCAGGATTACTATTTGAAAATGTCAAAGGGGCAAAATATCCAGTCGCTGTGAATATTATGGGTACAGTAGAGCGGATCTGCTGGGCGATGAATATGGAACAGCCGCAGGAATTAGAAGAGTTGGGCCGGAAGCTAGCGATGCTACAGCAGCCGAAGCCACCAAAAAAAGTCGCCCAAGCCGTTGAGTTTGGCAAAGTACTATTTGATGTGCTCAAGGCCAAACCCAGTCGAGATTTCTTTCCACCCTGTCAGCAGGTGGTAGTTGAAGGCGATGACTTAGATCTAAATAGCTTACCCTTGATTCGCCCTTACGCTGGCGATGCGGGCAAGATTGTTACGTTAGGCTTAGTAATTACCAAAGATTGTGAGACAGGTACGCCAAATATCGGCGTGTATCGGCTGCAATTACAGTCGAAGAATACCATGACTGTCCAGTGGTTATCGATCCGAGGTGGGGCGCGGCACCTGCGGAAAGCTGCCGAACAGGGCAAAAAACTGGAAATTGCGATCGCGTTAGGCGTACATCCGCTAGTGATTATGGCAGCCGCAACGCCGATTCCAATCGATTTATCGGAGTGGTTATTTGCCGGAATTTACGGTGGCGGTGGCGTGAAATTGGCTAAATGTAAAACAGTGGATCTCGAAGTTCCGGCTGACTCTGAATTTGTCCTTGAAGGGACGATTACGCCAGGGGAAGAAATGACCGATGGGCCATTTGGTGACCACATGGGTTACTATAACTTGTCCAAATCATGCCCGTTGATTCGCTTCAACTGCATGACTCATCGCAAAGATCCGATTTATTTAACTACTTTTAGCGGTCGTCCACCAAAAGAAGAGGCGATGATGGCGATCGCGCTTAACCGGATTTATACACCAATTTTACGCCAACAGGTACCGGAAATTGTTGATTTTTTCCTACCAATGGAAGCGTTAAGTTATAAAGCGGCAGTAATTTCGATCGATAAAGCATATCCCGGACAAGCTCGACGTGCAGCTTTAGCTTTTTGGAGTGCTTTACCTCAATTTACTTATACTAAATTTGTCATCGTCGTCGATAAAGATATCAATATCCGCGATCCGCGCCAAGTTGTGTGGGCAATTAGTTCTAAAGTTGACCCCCAACGAGATGTATTTATCATCCCGGACACCCCATTTGATAAACTTGACTTTGCTACACCGAAAGTTGGATTAGGCAGCCGGATGGGAATTGATGCGACGACTAAAGTTTATCCCGAAACCGATCACGTTTGGGGCGAACAATTAGAATCTGACCCTAATGTTGCGGCGATGGTAACTAGACGTTGGGCACAGTATGGGCTAGCAGATATTAATTTGGATGAAGTTAATGCTAATTTATTTGGATATGATATGAAGTAAAATTGTCAGAATTAATCTATCAGTAGCTAGCAGATTTATGTCCTTCTTAAATAGGGTCGCAATTCGATATTTTTATATCTTTAATTTAGCAATCTGGCTAGTGATTGATGGTTGGTATATTTACAAGTTTTATGCTAATATCAGCTCTAATCTAGCCCCCAGATTAGTTAGCGGTGAATGCGATTCAATTTTGAGTTACCTATTCTGGATCGACCTATCTTTCTGCTTGATCGGATTCATCATTTCTGCTCAGATTTTAAAGCTTAAACAAACTGGTATTTATTTTGTTTTCACATACGTGGTTTATGCCGGATTAACGATTTTTAGTCTGTTTAAGCTTGGTGATACCTTAATTCATTATCAACAGCAGCAAGGTGTTTGGGCTGGCGGTTCGCCGATGGGACAATTTTTGTATTTAGTTTTAATTTTGGCGGTCGGGATTATCACCTCATCTACATATATCTTGACTAAGATCATTTCATGGGTTGGGGCTAAGTTGCGCGATCGAGGTCATTAAATCTAATAGTAGTTCACTCTTAAATTAGCGATCGGAATACATCAAATAATTGCTAGAAACCATGAACATCCAAAAATTTAGCACCGTCATTGGCTTTACTTTGAGTATCACACTAGGTAACTTAACATCTGCCCAGGCAGAGCAACAGCCTTGGTTAATAGCAGCTTTCGACGATGAATTCAGGGCTGGAGTCAGTTTTATTCGAGGCGATATCGAAGAGATTGAGTCTACAACCAACAGAGGCGATAAACTTTCTAACCAAGGTGATAATGCCCAAGCCTGTCGGGTTTATGATCGCAGTAAAAAGACGACCCTCAGACTAGCTGAATATGTTCACTATTGGAACAATCGGGTCAAAGGATTTGAGACCCATCCTGAATATCAAAACTACACAGATCTTACTAAGCGCGGCAACACTGCCGTCCAAAACTTTCTCGGTAGGTTGAAATCGAGATGTAATTTTGGAAAATAATTCGGAGGAAGCCTAAATTTTTAGCAAGATTAGAGCGAACCTAAACAAGTTAAAGACCCAAATAAGTCTCTATCGCCAGAATAGACAGCATTCTTGAAGATCAGCTCACAAACTCAATCTCTACCCACATCAGTCCCGACCCTGCGATAATATCCATAGCTAACCGCTGCCTTTACAGGGCGAGTGAACCAATCGAAAAATTACAATGCGACTGTCCAAGAGCTTATTTGTCACCCTCCGTGAAGAACCAGCCGAAGCTGAAATCCCCAGCCACAAACTGCTCCTGCGGGCTGGATATATCCGCCGGATTGGGAGTGGCTTGTATGCTTATCTCCCTCTCATGTGGCGGGTATTGACAAAGGTACGGCAGATTGTCAAAGAAGAAATGGATGCCACAGGTGCCCAAGAATGTCTACTCCCTCAACTTCAACCCGCCGAACTCTGGCAACAGTCAGGGCGATGGGATACCTATACCCAGGCTGAGGGCATAATGTTCGCCTTTACCGACAGACAAAAGCGAGAAGTCGCATTAGGCCCAACTCATGAGGAAGTTGTCACTGCGGTAGCTAGAGATCTGATTAAATCCTATCGCCAACTACCCCAACATCTCTATCAAATTCAAAGCAAGTTTCGCGATGAGATTCGTCCTCGGTTCGGGCTGATGCGCGGACGGGAATTTATTATGAAGGATGGTTATTCCTTTCATGCGGATACGGAGAGTCTCAAGGCTACCTATCAGGATATGCACGGTGCATACACAAGAATGTTGCAGCGATGCGGCTTGAAATTTCGGGCTGTGGATGCGGATTCTGGGGCAATTGGTGGTTCTGGCTCCCAGGAATTTATGGTGCTGGCGGATGCGGGCGAAGATGATGTGATTTACACCGAGGATGGTAAATATGCTGCCAATGTCGAGAAGGCTGTTTCTCTTGCGCCTGATGCCGTAGCCTCGCCTTTTAGTAGCTATGAAATTAAAGATACGCCAGGAGCGAGTTCGATTAATAAACTGGTAAAATTTTTGCAGTGCGATGTGACCTCGATCGTCAAACATGTTCTCCAGCAGGCAGTGTATGATAATGGCACCACTGTTTTAGTCTTAATTAGTATTCGTGCCGATCGAGAGGTCAATCAGGTTAAGTTAAATAACGAATTAATTAAATTAGCCCCAAGTTATAAAGCTAAAACCGTTATTGCGTTAGAAGTCCCCGATGGGTTAGCCATCGAAAAATGGGCAGCAAAACCCTTGCCACTAGGTTATATCGGCCCCGACTTAGGCGATGATTATATTAGTCCCCAGCCCCAAGTCCATCCTCAATTTCTCCGGCTGCTAGACAAAACCGCTGCCAGTTTGACGAACTTCGTCACCGGAGCCAACGAATCGGGTAAACACGTCGTCGGCGCGAACTGGGATACTCAGTTTCCGACACCGAGCATAGTTGCAGATGTCCAAACAGCAACGGTTGGCGATCGAGCAATCCACGATCCGACTCAAACACTTCAAACCGCTAGAGGAATTGAAGTCGGACATATCTTCCAATTGGGTACCAAGTATTCTGAAGCGATGGGGGCAACTTTTACCAACGAACAGGGTGAGGAACAGCCACTCGTTATGGGTTGTTATGGTGTTGGTGTCTCGAGATTGGCTCAATCAGCAGTAGAGCAATCTTACGATAAAGATGGCATTATTTGGCCGGTGGCGATCGCCCCTTATCACGCGATTATCTGCGTTCCCAACATCAGCGATCCTAATCAGATGGAGGTCGCAGAACGACTCTACACCGAACTAAATCAGATGGGAGTCGAAACTATCCTAGACGATCGCGATGAGCGCGCAGGAGTCAAATTTAAGGATGCTGACTTGATCGGCATCCCCTATCGGATCGTCACTGGACGCTCCCTCCAAAATGGTAAAGTAGAAGTAGTCGATCGGGCTACGAAACAATCTCAAGATATTCCCGTCGAGCTAGTTGGGGTGACTATTAAGGAGTGGATCATAAGGGAGAATTGAGAATCAAGAATTCTCTGTTTCCTAAACTCCCAAACCCCCAACTCTCATACGGTGGTACAGCAACTCCTCACCTCCCAACTCATGGAACTAATTGCCATTCTCCTCTCCGGTATCACTGCCTTATTTTCACTGGGTGGGGTTGTAGTTGACAAAAATGTCGAAACTGCCTTGCGATCGCAGTTCGATCGGGTGGAGCAACTCCAAGTTAGAACCGATAATGCCCCAAATTATCAGATTATTAACGGGAAGATCGATAAAGTTCGGATTGCCGGACGAGGTTTGTGGTTCACTAAAGATCTGCGAATTGACGCTCTAGAGGTAGAAACCGACCCGATTGCCGTCGATCTTCAGGCTATTCAGGCTGATGGACAAACGCCACGAGCTTCATCTTTAAAACAGCCAATTCAAGCTGGGGTGAAGTTGAAGTTCAACGAAGAAGATCTTAATAATTATTTAAAGTCTCCTGATGCGATCGCCAGACTTCAGAAAATAACTACTAGCACCCTTGGCGGTGCAGCGGCTGGTTCTCTAAACAAAGACTATCAGATCGTTAATCCCCAAGTCAGATTTTTGGGGAATAATCGATTGGGAATTAAGGCGGAGCTACAAGACACTTCTGGCGAAAAACTGGCAGTCAATCTCGAAACGGGGATCGGCATCATTGGCGGTCGGAAGTTTCAACTAGTCGATCCCACAGCCATTGTCGGCGGTACCCCAGTTCCGCCATTTCTCTTAGCTGGGTTGACGGCAGGACTCAGCGAACGGTTGAATGTAGATATGCTAGAACAGCGCGGTTTAACTGCGCGGGTTCTCCAGTTTAAAGTTAGTCCTGGACAATTAGAACTGGCTGCTTTTGTGCAGATATCCGGAATCAAAGCAGCGCAGGTGCAGGGTCAGTAGTTTTACATCCAATTAAATTGCTTAACTCTCGATCTCTGAACCTAGTTAGAGTCATGAATCCACCTCAAAACCATCCATACCAGCATAACTGGCTGGTCTCTAGTCATGTGACGCGCCAATTGGCTCTGAAATAGCATCGTTCCCGAATCGATGTTCTACCAGTTAGACTAGTATTGGAGCAACTTTACGATCGGGTCTTGTCCTCAGTTAATTATATAAATTATATACAGGAATTTTAATTATGGAAGAACAAAAATCTGGATCTAAAAGCGTAGTTGCGACCATTTCAGTCTTAGCCGTAGCAGCAGTTATCGCTGGTGGTGGATTAGGCTGGTTCATGACCCAAAACAAGCAGCCATCAGCAAATACACCGAGCACCATCATCCCATCCGGAACAACTACCATTGACCCTAGTCAAGTTAATCCTCCTGTTGTTGCACCGCTACCAGCGACAAGTAATCCGCCAATTACAACAATCCCACTCAAACCCAATCCACTGCCCACCGTCGCAGCAACACCAACACCATCTGGCGCACCAACTATCGCCAAAAATGAAACCACCGTTAAGATCTGGCGGCTCGATGATGATGGCAAAAAAACTTTCCTAGTGCCTCAAGAACGTCAAGTTCCCCAGGCAACCTCCCAAGATCCCAACGTTTTGGTGAAAAGACCCCTATCTAGTCTATTGGCATCAGCAGGTAGACCTGATGGTAAACTAACTTCGACTATTCCCGTTGGGACTAAACTATTGAGCGCGCAAGTCAAACCAGACGGAATTCATATCGATTTATCCAAAGAGTTTACCCAAGGCTTTGGAGCCACATCGATGATTGGTCGATTGGGTCAAGTTGTGTACACGGCAACCTCTCAAAACCCTGATGCACCTGTATGGATCAGTGTAGAAGGTAAACCACTAGAAACCTTGGGTGATGTTGGTGTCGAAATTAGACAGCCGATTACTCGCCAATTGTACGACCAAGATTTCCCGATTAATCCAAGCAGAGAAAACAATCCCTAATCTGTCGATTTGGCAAGATTTAAAATCGAAACCTGTCTAACTAGGGTCAAGATACATTAAAGTTTGACCAAATTCTACAGGTTGACCATTTTCGACGAGGACTTCCATGACCTGACCGCCGGCTTCGGCTTCAATCTCATTCATTAATTTCATTGCTTCAATGATGCAGACAGTCTGCCCCGATCGAATTCGATCTCCGAGGTTGACAAATGGGGCTTCATCGGGTGCTGGAGAGCGGTAGAAGGTGCCTACCATTGGAGACTTTACTTCCACCCACTTTTTGTCCACGGCGGGGGGCGTGGGATGATTTGTCTCTACTGCCAATGTTTCTACAGTTAATGATGATGCTGAGTGGTGACTATTCATTGGCATGGTCATCATCACATTACTGACTGAACCCGAACGACTGCTAGAAACGGTTAGTTCAAATTCAGAATTTTTGAGAGTTAATTCGGTAATACCATTAGAAGCGATCGCGGCTAACAGTTCGTTAAGTTCTTTAAAATCAATTGTCATATTTAGCTATTAGTTACTTGTGTTCAGATATTAGTTATTTTAGTTATTAGTTATTATTTATTAGATATTTAAAACTTATCTATCGCCGCCGATGGAAATTAGACCAGACACTGGTAGTCTTAGGCGTAAATGAAGATACTATTTTGTTGCTGGACTACCGGATGGGCGTAAGAGGTGGTAGCCTAACAACTTGCACTGCCTACTACTAGACAAAATTCATGAAGTCAGAGGAGGCTCTGTCTTCCTACGGCAGGATCTCTCTGACCGACAGATCGAGCCGAGAGTGAATTTTGTGGGCTTTGACATGATTATTCGCCATATCGATCTGCAATTTTTTGGCGAGGCTCTGTCCATAGTTAGCCAGACTAGCACGCCGTTAGCAAATCAGTCCGAAGTTAGCTTTCGCGACCAACATATTGGTGTGTCCGCGTATCGATTTTGATTTTTTCCCCGATACTGATAAATAAGGGTACAGTGACTTGGGCACCAGTTTCAACGATCGCAGGTTTACTTCCACCTGTAGCTGTATCGCCTTTCATCCCCGGATCGGTATCGGTGACTTCTAGTACTACAGTATTTGGCAATTCTACTTCCAAAATTTGTTCGCCCCAACGAACGATACTAACTTCCATCCCTTCTTTCAGATATTTCACGCCCTCGCCAATTTGGGTGGGGGTTAGATTAGACTCTTCATAAGACTCCATATCCATGAACACAAACTGATCGCCATCTTTGTATGTGTGTTGCATTTTGCTTTTTTCCAGCGTGGCTTGAGGCATGGTTTCCCCGGCGCGGAATGTTTCTTCAACTACGCTCCCACTCTGGACATTTTTGAGTTTTGTCCTCACAAAAGCGGAACCTTTACCGGGCTTGACATGGAGAGATTCTACGATCTTCCACACGCCTCCCTTCCACTCAATGGTTACACCAGGTCTAAAGTCATTACTGGAAATCATGGATATCTGTATTTTTGCAGAAAACTGTCAGCACCTTATTTTATCAGGGTTAGGGACTAGGAAGCACAGACGAGGAACGCTAATTTGATTTGCTGACAGTAATATTTACTTCCGAGCAGATTGTCGGGCTAGCTTGAGAGCATCGGCAGCTTCCCGTTTGTTACCCTGCTGTTGATATAATCTCGCCGCAGTCTGGAAGTCGCTAGCCGCAGCCGATCGATCTTGGAGATCGCGCCTAGCTGCGCCACGATTGTAATAGGCTTCAGCTAAATCGGGGTTGAATCTGATCGCTTGGTTATAGTCATTAATCGCCGCTTGCAGATCTTTCAAACGTCTTTGGGCTAAGCCGCGATTATTGTAGGCAAAAGCATAGTTAGGTTTGAGTTGGAGGGTTTTATTGTAATCGGCGATCGCGCCAGCATAGTCACCATATCCGCGCCGAGTATTGGCTCGATTGTAATAGCTGAGGTAGTAGTTAGGATTGAGTTGAATTGCCAAGTCATAATCGGAGATCGCGCCTTTGATATCACCCATATCTGCTTTTGTCCATGCACGATTATTATAAGCGAGATAATATTTAGGATTGACTTTAATTGCTTGAGTATAGTCTTCGATCGCGCCTTTTCTGTCAGTTAGTTTGTACCGAATCCAGCCACGATTGAGATACGCGTCGGCTTCATTCGGTCTAATTTTAATCGCTTGGGTAAAGTCAGCATCGGCTCCTTTAAGATCGCCTAATTCATCGCGCAAATTACCTCGATTCAGATAGGCATCTACATACTGAGGATCGATTTCAATTGCTTGGCTAAAATCTGCTAATGCCCCTTGTTTATCGGCGATCCGTTCCTTGGCGATCGCGCGGTTAAAGTATCCGTAAACATTGCGAGGATTTAATCTAACTAATAGGGTGTAGTCATAAATTGCCGCGACTCGATCGCCGATTCGATCGTGAACGATGCCTCGATTATAGATAGCTTGTTCTAACTTTGGATTGAGTCTAATTGCCTGAGTATAGTCAGCGATCGCCCCAACGTAATCTTTGCGTTGAAACCGACGAATGCCTGCTGCTAAAAGTTCTTCAGACTGTCGTTGATTAGTTTGAGCTAAATCTGAGGTTTTTTCGACAACATTTGACTGGGAGTAACTATTAGGAGTAATGGCAACTAAACAACTAAAAATAACCGCAATTGAAGTTACGGTTGTCGAAATAGATAATTTCATGATTGAAGAATTTAAATTTTGCTAGAAGATGTTTAAGCTCTAGATCGGCACAATTTTCCATGCGGATCTAGACCGACACTAAATAGTGTTTTTTACGCGCTCATAATTGTATTTGTATTTTACCGCGAGTTCCTTCGACCGAGCAAAGCTTTACTCTAAAATCCGCAATTGAGCGTACCGATTGAAATAACGCTTGGCAATGCCCTGAGTCACCAAGATTGCTGCAATTGTATTGCCCGCCATCACGGTAAATAGCACCACAATCTGATATCCCGCCGCATTTAATGGGGAAACATTCGCGATTAGTTGTCCGGTCAAAAATCCGGGAATTGTGACTAAACCCGCCACCATCAAAGTATCGATGGTTGGTAATAGAGCGGCTTTAATTGCTGCTTGACAATAAGGGGCGATCGCCATTTCTGGTGTTGCCCCCAGACTGAGACGAGTTTCAATTTCAGCGGGATGTTGCTCGATCGCACTAATCAACCGTTCGCCAGCGACTGCCGTACTATTGAGGAGATAGCCTAAGCTGATTCCAGCACCAGCTAACAAATACTGGGGTTGATACCAATTAGTCGGCTTAATTACGACAAAAATCGTGTAGGCTAATACTACTGTCAGCCCTGTGAGGATGGCACCACCGACGATCGGGATTAAATTTTTCAGGCGATCGCTAATTCGATTGGTGGTGGCGATTATCGTGGCAATCGCGAGCAATAATACTGCGCCTACTGAGACGAGGGGATGATTGAGTTGCCAGACAATCTGCAAGCCAAACCCCATCACTAATAACTGAAGGATCGCACGGGCGGCGGCTAGAGCCATTTGTCCGGCGATACCCAATCGTTGCCATTGCGCCAGTCCAATCGAGATCGCCACTAAACCCAGTGCCCAAGCTAAATCTAGTAAATCTAAGCTACGAGGAAAACTATCCACAATTTACTACCGACCTGCGATGCTTTACATACTACCCTTATCTTAGGCGATCGCTAGGTTTAGCAGTTACTTGTCAGTATCGGTGCGAGACAAAAGAAACTTCAGTAATCATACTTAGCTTCACTACTGACGATCGATGGTAGAGTGATACCAAAGATCGTTTATTCGTCACCGATCGAGGTTAATTTCGATCGGTATTTATCTTCCTTAATTAATTGTAGTTGGAAGTGTCATTTGAGTGGAAAACCCAGGTACGACGATCGAGGAATTAACTGGCGCAATTGCTACCCCAGCGGCAGTAAACCCTGGAATCGTGGGTAGAATAATTTGACTGCTGCCAAAGAAAGATGGTACTGATGGTTCGGTCACAGTAGGTGCTGGTTGCCCACTGACAGTTAATACACTACTCGACGTAACGGTGTTATTTACTACCGGAGCATTAGCGGCGGGATTGCTCATCGATGTCTGTGTTACGGTAATCTGACCCGGCATACTTGTGGTGGTAGTAGTACTAACCGCTTGAGCAAAGACAGTTTGGGATTGAGTAGTACCCCCAATAACGATGGTAGCGACAACCACTGCCGTAGAAAGATAAGGTATGGCTTTGAGCATAAGATTTACCTGGATATTTTTGGCTAGTTGAGTGTTAGATGTGGATTAGTGATGGATGCTCAAATACCGGGATATTCGTCTTACCGATGAAGGTTGCTCTGGCAAAGAGGCTCTATCCAAGAGATTGGGAGAATATGCCGATTAATATTGATTTAAATACACAATCGGCAAAACCCGTTCATGTATTGCACTGCTTGCTATTCCAACTCATGAATAGTGTGAAAACATCCATGATATGCACGAACTCCCCCAAGAGCGAAATTGCCACCGAGCTGATGATACTACTTGAATAGTGCCAGAACGGTGGCAAGTGAAAACGTCTAGCCTCAGCCATAACAATTCCAGTTGAGATTAAGCACAGAATTAGGCATGAAGTCTAACTCCTATCTTCCGCCTCGGAATTGACCAATGCCACCACCAGTAAATTGAAAACCACCTTGAGTACCACGACTCAACACGGCGGTGTTGACTTGAACTGGAGTCTGGACGACAACTCCAGTTTGGATGTTTGGACTACCTACTGGTCCTCGCGTAGTATTTTGGAAGACTAGCCCACCTGTACCTTGAGCACCACCTTGGTTAATGTTGCTTAAAACGGCGGTATTAACTTGGACTGGAGTCTGGACGACAACTCCAGTTTGGATATTTTGAGCCAACGCGGCTGGAATACCACCACAAATAGTAGCTCCAAAACTCAGAATGGAAATGTACTTTAACATGTTTAATTCCTTAATGTTATTTAGCGGGTGGGAGAGTAATAATCACAGTACTAGGGATTTGCATCGTGTTGATTGAGGGTTGAACAGTAGAATTCATGAGTGTTTTCAGGAGCTGTTCGGGAGTGATATTTGTTGTTGAATTTGGGTTTGGAGTAGTAACTGTGGAGTTGGTCACAGTCTTTTGTTCCACCACTGGTGGCTTGCCAGATTCAGTAACAACCTGCTGAGACTGGAAAACGGATGTTGTTTCAGCCGCTATTGCTGGAACTGTAATTAATAACAGCCCCGCCAGAACATTGAAGAGCGAAATTTGCTTAAGCATAATATTCTCTTGTTTTACAGGGTGTGAATGAGAGTCAGGATTTAAACTCTGACTCCCATCAGCTAATTTGTTGTTGTGCGTAAGATCGTTTATTCGACACCGAGTAAGGTTAGGACTAATCTATGGAATGATATTCCTAGCCCATATAGAATTTCTAGCGGCCGAAACGAAATACAGGAGTAGTGCTATTTTGCAACACGGCACCAGCATTGATTTGAGGGCCACCTTGTCGGACAAAGAAGCCATTTGTCAGCGTATTAGTTTGTGAATTGCCCTGAATCAACACGCCTGTTTGCGGTGTTGAACTAAAACCCCGTTGATTTTGGCCGACTACTCCCAAATTCAATTGACCACCGCCTTGTGCAACGCCGATTGCATTTGTTGCAGTATTAACTTGTGAATTGCCTTGAATTAACACGCCAGTTTGCTGGGCAAATGCACCAGGGGCACAGACAACAGCAGCAGAGATACCAACGAAAGCAGCGAAGACTAATTTATTAGACATGAGATTGACTCCTGAAGAATTTTCTATTGGGTGTTGACATCGATGAATCGACACCTTCCGGTGGCGGTTAACCGTGGAATGCGATCGATTCGAGCGTTCATTAGAATTTGAGCATATTGCGCTACGTGTCTTTTGAACCGCTCTTTAATAGTTGTAGTTTATTGCAACTATAGCTAGTCTATACCTAATCTTTTCAATGTCAATAGTATTTAAATACTGGTAAATACGATTAAAATACATTAAACAAGATATGACAAAATCTGAATTGCTATATAGGTATAAGTTTGAAATTTTATCTATTTAAATAAATATTCGCTACTGAGGTTCAAGCTAAAGAAAGATAACGTAAAATTCCGCTATTTAGCTTACGTGTATGCTCTGTAGCAATTATTTCTATAACTTAAATATTAAAGAATAATTAAAAATTTGGGGCAATATATCGCCCCAAATTGAGATGATTGTAATCTTATAAATATTAAATTATTTAGTTGTTTTTAAACACAGAAATTCTACAATAAAGATCGAACTGCAAATCTGAAGATATGATTAAACTAGTTCGGACAAATAGCAAATAGAAGCATCGATTATACTACAGTGCTTTAGCCTCTTAACTAGTAAGTAGTGTAAGGGCATACAAAATATGCACACGATCGAGCTTGACATTCTCCTCTCCAATATCGATAGATGAGTTCTTCGATCGATCCGATGTCCGTAAACTTACGTTAGACTAGCCGCTCGTTCACGAACGACCAATGGCAAACCGTGAAGAATTATTCGACGAAAATCTGACAAAAGCCCACGGATTGAGAACTGATGCCGCAAACAGTAACTGAAGTATTGGATCGATCTGATATCAATGCTATCATTTGATTAAATCAACTAAATCGTTCATGCGATAAATCATGGCTAATTTAATCGTCCGTAATGTTGACGATGCGATCGCCAACGCCCTAAAAGTGCAAGCCAGTCAGCACGGAATCAGTGCCGAAGCAGAGCATCGGCGCATTCTAGAACAAGCTCTACTTCGCCCCAAGAAAAAATCGTTTCTTGAAGCTCTGAGGCAGATTCCCGATGTCGGCACTGATGCCGATTTTGCGAGGGTTCAAGATCTGTCAACCACGAATCCACTCGACTGATGTACTTACTCGATACCAACATCATCAGCGAACTACGAAAACGAGATCGAGCCAACCCCGGCATTTCCCGTTTTTTCGATCAGATCGCCGCACAGGAGGCAATCTCCTACATCAGCGTTATCACCATCGGTGAACTGCGACGTGGGGTCGATATTATTCAATACCGGGGTGACTTCGCCCAGGCTAAGTCTTTAGAAAACTGGTTGCAAACTATTCTCGATTTCTACGCTGAAAACATCCTCGATTTTGGCAAAGAAGAAGCTCAGATCTGGGGGCGGCTGCGTGTTCCTCACCCTGAGAATGCTTTAGATAAACAGATTGCCGCCACAGCACTAGTCTATGACTTAACCCTCGTTACTCGCAATGTCAAGGATTTTGCTGCTACCGGAGTTACCTTGCTTAATCCCTTCGAGTAGCCCTTGATCGAGTCATTTTGTAACGATCGCCAGAAACAAGGGTAGACTATAATATTGCTCTCTTGTCTTCAGAATTTTATGTCGCTGCCGATCGTTGCTATTATTGGTCGTCCTAACGTGGGTAAATCCACACTCGTCAATCGGTTGGCGGGCGCAAGGGAATCGTTGGTCAAAGACCTGCCTTTGGCAATCGTGCATGATGAGCCAGCCGCATCGTGCTTCACCCAAACAAAGTCCTGCTAATATTCCATAAGTAGAATATACTTGATTTATGGAATGGAACGTTGTCTTCGATCCAGATTTTAGACGCTGGTTTTATGAGCAAGAGCCAGCTTTTCAAGACGAGGCTTTTGCTGTCATCAAGATTTTGGAAGAATCTGGACCAACACTTGGCAGACCGCGAGTGGATACTCTTAAAAGTTCTACTTTCAAAAATATGAAAGAGCTTCGCATTCAATATCAAGGAGAACCTTGGCGGGTTTTGTTTGCCTTCGACCCGCTGCGACAAGCTATTTTACTAGTTGGGGGCAATAAAGCTGGTAACAAGCGATGGTATAAAGAAAATCTACCCATTGCCGAGCAAAGGTACGAACAATATCTGGAAATGCTTGAGGAGGAAAATTGATGCGACAATACACGACCCTATCTGAAGAATTGAATGCGTTACCGCAAGAGCGACAAGAATCGATCGCTACAAGAGCTTCCCAAATTCGGCTTGAAGAAATTACCCTCAGACATCTGCGTGAAAAACTCGGTCTGTCTCAAACAGAATTGGCAGAGCGACTGGAGGTAAAGCAGCCCGCAATATCTAAACTAGAGCGCAGACAAAACCTAGAATTAAATACATTGAGATCGGTTGTCCATGCTTTGGGTGGAACGATCGAAATTATTGTCAGAGTTCCCGATAAGGAACCGATCCTGCTCAGTGATTATTCAGAATAATTTAGGACTTATGCATTGACAGGAGAAATACCACCGATCGCTCCGATGGCTGTAACCGATCGATCACCAGATTTTTGGTTAAATATTCCGCGATCGAGATCTGCTCTGGGTCATTTTGTAACGATCGCGAGAAACAGGATAGACTATAATATTGCTCTCTTGTCTTCAGAATTTTATGTCGCTGCCGATCGTTGCTATTATTGGTCGTCCTAACGTGGGTAAATCCACACTCGTCAATCGGTTGGCGGGAGCAAGGGAATCGATCGTGCATGATGAGCCAGGAGTTACCCGCGATCGCACATATCGACGGGCATTTTGGCGAGATCGTGAGTTCGTGGTCGTAGACACGGGCGGTCTTGTGTTTGATGATGATACGGAATTTTTACCCCTGATTCGCGAACAGGCGATGACGGCTCTGTCACAGGCGAGTGCGGCAATTTTTGTCGTCGATGGCCAACAGGGAATCACCGGTGGAGATCGGGAAATTGCCACCTGGCTGCGCGTCCAAAAAATTCCGGTATTTGTCGCAGTTAATAAATGTGAATCAGAAACAGTCGGTGCGCTGCAAACTGCTGATTTTTGGGAACTAGGTATCGGCGAACCTTTCGCAATATCGAGTATTCATGGCAGCGGTACGGGGGAATTGCTAGATGAATTAATCGTCAGTTTGCCCGTTGTCGAAGAAGTCGAGGCTCCCGAAATTCGGATCGCCATTATCGGTCGCCCGAATGTAGGTAAATCCAGCTTATTGAACGCCTTTCTGGGTGAGAACCGATCGATTGTCAGTCCAGTCTCTGGGACTACTCGCGATGCGATCGATACCGTAATTACCCGGAATGATACCAATTATCGGCTGATCGATACTGCCGGGATTCGGCGGAAGAAAAACGTTGATTATGGTCCCGAATTCTTTGGGATCAATCGCGCCTTTAAAGCGATCGATCGGTGTGATGTGGTGCTATTGGTCTTAAACGCGATCGATGGTGTGACCGAGCAGGATCAAAAATTGGCGGGACGAATTTCCGAAGAAGGTCGTGCTTGCGTGATTGTGGTCAATAAGTGGGATGCAGTGGAGAAAGATTCTTACACGATCTACGACTATCAAGAACAGTTAAATAGTCGGCTCAACTTCACCGAATGGGCGGAGAATATCTTTGTCAGTGCGCTGACGGGACAACGAGTTGATAAAATCTTAGAAATCGTCGATCGAGCGGTAGAACAGCACCGTCGTCGGGTTAGTACTGCCACGATCAACCAAGTGATTGAGGACTCGACTACCTGGCACAATCCGCTCGTTACTCGTCAGGGAAAACAGGGCAAAATTTATTACGGTACTCAAGTTAGTACCCAACCACCGACGATCGCCCTATTTGTCAACGACCCTTCACGGTTTAATGATAACTACCGCCGCTATATCGAAAATCAGTTTCGGACTCAACTCGGCTTCGCCGGCACTCCCCTGCGGCTACTGTGGCGCGGGAAGAAACAACGCGAAGGTGAGAAAATTGCCAACCGAGCTACCAGAGTTAAGACGATGAAATAGCCTAAAACCTAGTTGCTGGGCAATTCCAACCCTACGTCTAAAGCCTCTAACTCCCAACTCCCATCTCCCAACTCATTAGATGGATTTACTCCGTTCCCTACCCATTGGTCTATATCTAGAGCAGCCAGTTACCTGGCTGCATCGGCTCGATCCTAGGGTTAAACTGTGGTGGCTATTGAGCTTTTTGCTAGCCCCAATCCTCGCTAGTGCCACCTGGAAGCTTAGCTTAGTTGTGCTGCTCGTAATAATTAGTATCTTAGCTGGTATTCCCTGGCGCGCTCTAAAGCAGCAAATGGGCTGGTTATTGCTCTTTGGTGGCGCAATTTTTTTCGTGGGTATATTTGCACCGGATAGTATCAATGTCACCCATCAACCGCGTTCTCCCGCAGATCTAGAGTTGGGAATTGTCCAGCCTTATCAATATGTATTATTCAAACTTGATTCTGGCATGATCCATCTCAAAATCACCAAAAAATCTTTGGCTAATGCCATCTATGCTAGTACTTTAATCTTCACGCTAGTCTATAGCACCACTATCTATCTTCTGACAACTGCGCCAGAAGAAATTACCGCTGGACTAGAAAATTTGATGGCACCGCTCCGCCGCTATCATGTCCCTGTCACTGAAATCACGCTAACGCTAACTTTGGCTCTCCGGTTTATCCCTTTAGTCTTGGAAGAGATTCAGAACCTAGTTCGATCAGTCTATACTCGTGCAATTAACTGGCAAAAGTTAGGCTTAAAAAATAGTTCTAAGGTCTGGTTGACTGTATCTGAAAAGCTATTAACAAATCTACTTGTCAGAGCAGAACAAGTCGCTGTAGCGATGCAGGTACGGGGGTTTACTACACCCAACACACATCAGGTTCAATGGCATCAATTAAAGTTGGGTAGAAGTGACTTTTTAGCAATGGCAGTTTTAGGGATATTTTGGATCGCTAGATTTATTATTGGCGGTCAATTTGTTTAGTTAATCGCTCGATCCCTAGCTGAATAGACCTGTTTAATTCATATTTTTCCCAAGAGCCTTGTACTTATCTTTACCATTATTAAATCGGACTGGCTCCCAAATATTCGATCGGTTATTTCGACACGAACAGATCGCGACCTTATTAGAAAGTCCGGCAACTGGGATCGAGATCTCGTCCGGAGGAAAGGCTGTATCAACGGTATTAACCCGATATTCAATCTGTGCCGGATCGCCACAAGTTACTGACAGTCAATCTCAAATCTTCACTCCCGCCGTCGGGCAAATTTTAGATTGCTTGCGTGGTTTATTATTAACAGTACCTGACGATCTGGATCGAACAGATCTACCCGCACATCTCCCCTTCACTGGTGGTTGGTTGGGTTGGCTGGGTTATGAACTAGCTTGGGAAATCGAAAAGTTACCCGATCTGGCGATCGATCCATTACCTTTTCCGGTAGCTTATTGGTATGCACCCGCTGCCTTTGCTGTTTTAGATCATTGGGAACAAATTCTCTATTTATCCGCACCGACAACTGATGAATTAGCTCGACTAGTGACAAGATTAGATCGATTCCACAAAGCGGAGGCTACGCCAACGAATCAAGCAGAAATTGTTATACCTACTAAAAATGTTGCCGATCTCCACTTCTTGACATCTGCATCTGAATATCAACAGTCAATTCTCCGTGCCCAAAAATATATACAAGTTGGAGATATTTTTCAAGCTAATTTATCGCTCAGATTTAGTACTCAAACTAATCTCGATAGTTGGCAAATTTATCAACGATTGCAACAGATTAATCCCTCGCCATTTGCTAGCTACTGGCAAACTCCCTGGGGTGCGATGATTAGTTGCTCCCCCGAACGACTAGTCCAATTACAACAACAGCAAGCAACGACACGACCGATCGCCGGAACCAGAAAACGGGGTGAAAGTCAAGAGCAAGATCGCCAATTAGCAGCAGAATTAATCGCAAATACCAAAGAGATTGCCGAGCATATTATGTTAGTCGATCTCGAACGCAACGATCTAGGTCGCGTTTGTCGGTGGGGTAGTGTTGAAGTTGATGAATTACTGTCGATCGAGCGGTATAGTCATGTCATGCACCTTGTTAGTAATGTTCGCGGTGAATTAGCGGCTGAGTTCGATTCGATCGATCTAATTCGCGCCATGTTTCCAGGCGGCACGATTACAGGCTGTCCAAAAGTTAGATGTCTAGAAATTATCGCCGAACTAGAACCCCTTCCCCGTAACTTATTTTACGGTTCTTGCGGCTATCTCGACCGGCGGGGAAATTTAGATCTAAATATTTTGATTCGGACATTACTGTATCATAAAGGCACAGTCTGGGGACAAGTCGGCGCAGGTATTGTTGCGGATAGTCACCCCGAACGTGAGTGGCATGAATCTCTTCAGAAAGCAGCCGCTCAAATTGCCGCACTAGGTATTATGAGTTAGGGGTTAGGCTTTAGACTTTAGGTTTTAGGGAAAAGGGAAAAGGGAAAAGGGGCAAGGAGAAAGGAAATAAACAGTATCTCCTACCTTCCACATCCCAACTCTCAACTTCTTACACTGAGCGTAGTCAAAGTGCCAACTCCTAACTCTCAACTCCTCTCCTACCCCCTACTTCCTAAAGCCTAAAGCCTAACTTATGACTTCTGAAAACTACCTCAACCATCCTACCTTTGGTCTGCTCTATCGTATCTGTGTCGTTGAGGACAACCAAGAACTATTTACAACTCTCTACGCGCAGCGGATGTTCTTTATAGTCACCAGTACCCCTACCGGATTCTCTTTTCAACCTGTCACTCGTAGTGATGCTCGTCTCACTATTGACACTCGAATTCGTCTCCTCAAACGTAACGGTCAAATTCAAGAAGGTCAACAGTTACAAACAATGATGCAACAGAATTTTCCAGGATAGAAGCACTAGTAGTCTCCAGCCTAAATCTTTTCCCTTTCCCCCTCTTCCCCATGACTGGATTGATCGCGTCTAACATTGATACCATTCGCCGAGATTTGCCAGCCAGCGTCAAATTGATGGCAGTGACAAAACAAGTATCTGTCATCGTCATGCGCGAGGCTTACGCGACAGGTATCCGAGATTTCGGGGAGAGCCGGATTCAAGAAGCAGAAGCTAAACAGCAAGAGTTAGCTGACTTGTCAGATATCCAGTGGCATCTCATCGGACATCTCCAGAGTAATAAAGTCCGTAAAGCCTTGCAAATATTTGGCTGGATTCATTCGGTCGATAGTCTTAAACTTGCACAACAGATTGATCGGGTTGCCGCTGAACTAAATCTTCGACCTAAAATATGTCTACAAGTCAAACTATTAGCCGATCCTGACAAATATGGCTGGACAGTACCAGAACTGTTAATAGATCTGCCACAACTCGATCTGCTGCAACATATTGAAATTAAAGGTCTGATGGCAATCCCCCCACTAGGTTTAACCACCGCCGCAACTCAACAATTTTTCCAGCAAGCACGAGATCTCAGTACTCAAATTCAGCAACAGTCTTGGCGCAATATTAAAATTTCTGAATTGTCGGCAGGAATGTCTGGTGATTATCTTCAAGCAATCCCCGCAGGATCGACGATCGTCCGATTGGGTAGTATTATTTTTGGGGATCGCATGAAGTAATGAAAATCAATTGTTAACAACTGTTAAGTCGTGTTAAAGAAGATGATGTATTGCAGGTTTGGCAGATCTAAAGATTCGTGAGTATGCAGTTTAAATAGTAATCTTGATACTTAGTCAAAAGTCAACTGGTTTCAAGATTTTCTTAAGACATCTAAATTAAATCAGTTGATTTGAGCGGGTGACGAGGGATGCTGATTAAACTTATCCCTTAACAATGCTTATCAACTTCCGCAATGACAGCCATCTCAACTAATGTCGGTGACATTATCTGATTCAGATGATTGCCTCCACTGACACGGCGAGTTATTGCCAGCCAACGCTCATCAGCATTTTGTATTAGCTCGATCTGCGATCGGACAAAATATTGTCTCAGCTTGGGAGCTATTTCAGTACAATGACGTAGCAAAAATTACAATGCATGAGAAATTAACTAAATTCAGTAGCTAAAGATTCTTTTAATATTTGTGATTTTATGTTATTGTTTTGTGACTGATTCAGCAAAATATTAAGTATCGACCACTGGTGCTTTGAAATCCAAATTGTCAGATCTTTAGTAGAACTAATGTACTGTATTTGGCAGCGGTACAGTTAACTTAAGATCGCTCGATTAACCGAACCTTTCAAAGCATAAATTTCAGACAGCCGCTAGTAAATTTTGGGTGTATTTCTAAACAGGGAGCAGGAGTAACTAAGGTGAACGTTTTAAACAAATTCAAAGATTTCATGGGACTGAACGAAGAAGAATATGATGACTACGATGCGGCAGATGATGATGCCTATCGTGGGGAATATCATCCACCGGAACCCCCCACTCCCCAGCCAGTAGAGGAAGACCGTCGCACTAGCCGCAATAGCCACAGAGTAGCAGCCGATCTTCGCAGTTCTAGCCGAAATAATGTAGTGGGTATGCCTGGTATGATGCACGGAGTATCAGAAATGATTTTGATCGAACCCCGTTCTTTTGAAGAGATGCCTCAAGTAATTGACGCACTGAAGCAACGGAAGTCGGTAATTTTAAATATGACCTTGATCCGTCAGGAAGAAGCTCAACGCTCGGTTGATTTTGTCGCTGGTGGAACTTACGCGATCGATGGTCACTACGAACGCATTGGTGATAATATTTTCCTCTTTACCCCAAATTGCGTCCAGGTCAGCACACCTACGAATGTAATTAATGAGGTGGTGAATCAGCAAGCACCAGCTACTCATACTTCCCGCAGCAGCCGTAGCACTGTGCCGAGCTGGGGCAACGAGCCAATGCAAGCGGCTCAATAAATCGCTCATCTCAGTAATTACGGTATATTCATGAAGTAAATTCTGAGACGGTCAGCGACCGAGAGTAATTATGTCGATCGAACTAGGTGCAATTGGTGGTGGGGTGATGGGTGAAGCTATCATCTCACGCTTGATCGAGCGAGGCATCTATCAAAATGGTGAGATAATTATCAGCGAACCCAGCAGCCAGCGGCGAGAGTTTCTCCAACAGCGGTATGGCGTAAAAGTAACTGATGATAACAATCTTGCTGCTCAAGCACCAATTCTATTACTTGCAGTCAAGCCGCAGGTTTTCGATCTAGTCGCCGAAAAATTAGCTCGGATTAATTCCCCGCAGTTAGTCATTTCTATCCTTGCGGGCGTAAATATTGCAAAATTAGAACGGGCTTTTCCCGATCGATCTGTCGTCCGGGCAATGCCCAATACCCCAGCCACGGTGGGGGCTGGGATGACAGCAATTGCGGCTGGAGGTCGGGTGAGTGCCCAGGATTTAGCTCTAGCTACCCAAATTTTTCAAGCCGTCGGCGAGGTCGTCACTGTCCCAGAGTCACTCATGGATGCAGTGACGGGTTTATCGGGTTCTGGACCAGCTTACATTGCCATCGCGATCGAGGCTCTAGCCGATGGTGGGGTGGCGGCGGGGCTACCACGGGCGATCGCCGACAAACTCGCCTTACAGACCGTTATTGGCACCGCTCAGCTCTTAAATCAATCAGACCTCCATCCCGCCCAACTAAAAGATCGGGTGACAAGTCCTGGAGGGACAACGATTGCTGGAGTGAGTAAATTAGAGCAAGCTGGATTTCGATCGGCATTAATTGAAGCCGTCATTGCCGCAGCGAGGAGATCCCAGGAGTTAGGAGGTTAGGCGTATGGCTGGCAACACCACTACACAACGACGCAGAGCCAAACCTGGTTCTCGGTCGATCCCACGTCGTCAACCGCGTCAACAGCCACGTCAGCGGAAATCGAGCGCGCGGCAGCCTGTATCACCCTTAATTCACTTGCTGCGGATCTTCATTGTGGGGCTGGGAGCCAGTACGGTTGTCGGCACAACGATCTCGGCGATCGATCCACCGAAACAACCAATCGTCAAGAAAATAGCACCGACAGTCATCGCCAAAGTTCTACCGATCGATAGTCTTAAACTAAAGCAAGAAAATCCCGCGCTCAAAAGTCAACTCCAAGCCTTGAGCACGAAAAATAGTAAATTAGATGCGAGTCATCTATTTGTCGCCCTCGATAGTGGTGAATATAGTAGTCTTGGAGCCGATCGAGCCTTACCTGCGGCTAGTACGATTAAGTTACCCGTGTTGATTGCCCTATTTCAGGATATAGATGCCAAAAAGGTGCAGCTAACCGAAAAACTGACGATCGATAAAGATTCGATTGTGGGTGAGGCTGGAGATTTGCAATCGGCAAAGCCGGGGACTCAGGTAACGGTGGAAGTTGTAATGACGAAGATGATTGCCATCAGCGATAATACTGCGACAAATTTACTAATTCGCCGCCTGGGTGGACAAAACGCGCTCAATCAACGCTTTCGGAGTTGGGGACTCAAAACTACTGCCATCAATAATCTACTCCCAGATCTGGAAGGGACAAATCTAACGACGGCGAGAGAACTAGCTAGCTTAATGGCGGCAATCGATAGAGGGAAAATTGTTTCCGATGCTTCTCGCACAGAAATCCTGCGGATTATGAGCAACACGTTACGGAATACCATGCTCCCGCGAGGCTTAGGAGCGGATGCAAAAATTGCCCATAAGACTGGTGATATTGGTTCCCTGGTGGCTGATGTCGGTGCGATCGAGCTAACATCTGGTAAAGTTTATATTGCCGCAGTCCTAGTCAAACGCCCTTATAATGACCCTGCTGGCCCTGCCTTAGTCCGGCAAATGTCCAAAGTTGTCTACCAACATTTCAACAAACAACCCGCCGCTAGTTCTAGTCCCACACCTATCCCCGGATTCCCCAGTACCATCTTGATCAAGAAAAAATTAAATTAGCGATCGGTGGTTAGCAGGTAGAATTTATTTAGGTCATCGCTCATGATTTATATGCATTTATTAATCCCCGCCGCTGGGATGGGGAAACGGATGGGTAGCGATCGAAATAAGCTGCTCATCTCCCTCTTTGGTAAACCATTACTTGCCTGGACGCTAATAGCCGCAGAACGGGCTGCATCGATAAGCTGGATTGGGATTATCGGACAACCCAGCGATCTCGAAGATGTAGAAACTATTCTCGGCAACATATCGATCTCTAAACCCGTCCAATTTATCCAAGGTGGTTCTACGCGACAAGAATCAGTCTACAACGGCCTACAGGGGCTACCAGCACAGGCAGAACGAGTGTTAATTCACGATGGGGCAAGATGTCTGGCTACAGCCGATTTATTCGATCGGTGTGCGGCTGTACTCCTTACCTGTCCTGGACTCATCGCCGCCGTCACTGTCAAAGATACGATCAAGGTCGTAGACAGGAGGGGGATCGTGGAGCATACACCCGACAGATCTAATCTCTGGGCAGCTCAAACGCCCCAAGGGTTTGAGGTAAAGTTGCTCAAGGCCTGCCACGAACAAGGTCGCACGCTTGGTTGGGAAGTGACTGATGATGCTGCATTATTTGAAAAATGCAATCTACCTGTCACAATTGTTTCAGGCGAAGAAACCAATCTCAAAATTACTACCCCCGTAGATCTCGCGATCGCCGAATTTATCCTTCGGAGCAGAGAGTTAGATATTTAACCTGTCTCTCCAAACTCCTATCAGCATTTAGAGGATTTGGCGGATGCGCGCTCTGGAGGTTTTCTCCCAGGTTTAGCGCGCCAAGCATAATTAGTTTATCAGTACTACCCTTTCCCCTTTCCCCTTTCCCCTTTCCCCTTTCCCCTTTCCCCTTTCCCCTCTCCCC
>JANPJH010000146.1:0-2535 GCA_031425415.1 Chamaesiphon sp. VAR_61_metabat_425
GGAGCCAACTATCTTGGGGGTAGGTAAGTCTGTCACCGGTAAATTTGACGGAAAGGGCGACTGGATAAGCATCTGCGGCACAGCAGGTGATCACAAATCTGGCGATTGTCAGATAATTCCCCGGTAATTCGGGGGGATGGAGCACAAAGCCTTTAATATTCACCTTTTGCCCTGTATAAGCATCGGGTTCGGGATAAAGATTGAGCGTTCTCACCCAATCTACTAGGGTTTTTGATTCTGGCTTGGCACTAGTCCGAAAGGACTGAGTCTGATTTCGGGTAACGGTTACAGCTTCTGCGGCGGAGACACCTCTTTGAATTGCCGTGTGGCTGGTAAATAATCGCGGGGTGATAATCAATCCAGCAATCGCACTACCCAAAAGTAACATGGTAGTTATCCCATGCGGGAGCAGGTTGATATGCTGGAGTTCTTGACTAGCTAGCATTTGACCTTTGCGAGTAGACTGGTACAAACGAAGTCCTTGAAATACACCGATCGCAATTAGACAAATACCCGTGACAGTTGCGAGGGTGAAGTAGCTAGGATGGATCAGGATATTGAGCGTGCCATCGATCGTGTATTTAACTAATAAAACTCCCCAGGCTGTCACCGCCGCAAGATCTAACCACGACTTCCGGAGAATGCTAGAGCGAGAATTGGGGGATTTAGCTGACATGGAAGTTCACGAACAGGGTAAAGATAAAAGTTAATTGAGTCGCGATCGCAAATAGATAGAAGATCGCTCTAGGTTTAAATATCGATAACATTAACCCGATACTTTTAAGGTCAAACATCGGCCCAAATACTAGAAATGCTAACAGAGAGCCACTAGTAAAAGCCGCAGCAAAGGAAAGAGCGAAAAAGGAGTCTACTGTCGAGCAAATCGAAATTGAGCCAGCTAGCAGCATCATCACCACGATCGAAATTACTGGCCCTTCACCTAGTGCTACAATTACTTCTCTGGGTGTGAGCGTCTGAATTGCCGCAGCTACAGCACTACCAACGATCAATACTCCTCCTAATTCTCGCAGTTCTTGGACGACATTATCGAGCAATAAATTGAAATTTTCCCGCAGTGAGCGTTTGGGTGGCTGGATCATCTCTTGGTTCATCCGGCGGGGTGATGTCCCCAGACTACCTAACATAAAGTCACCCCCATCGAGCAAACTAGAGCCAGTCGTCATTTTTGGTTCAGCCCGAATCATCCCTAATACGATCGCGGGTTGTAAAATTGGTTTGAGGTCTTTTTGGACGCTAAACAAATAGCCGATAATCGTCGCAATCAATAACGAAAAGACTATCCGTAACACGACAATTTCCGGTCGATCTCGAAAAGCAATCCAAGTTGACCAAATCACGATCGGATTTACTGTTGGTGCGGCTAATAAAAACCCCACCGCAACGTGAATCGGCACCCCTTGGGTAATTAACCGCCGTGCCACGGGGACATTTCCACATTCGCACACTGGAAATAAAAATCCCACGCAACTGCCCACAAATGCCCCTAGAATCGGATTACTAGGCATTTTAGCGATCAACCACCGTTCATCGATAAAGATCAACAAGACGCTAGATAGTAATACTCCCAGCAGCAGAAACGGGATGGCTTCTACTAGCAGACTGAGAAAGAGAGTGAATGCGTTACTAAGCTGTTCCATTGGGGAGAGGGAAAAAGGGCAAAGGGCAAAGGGCAAAGGCGTTGCCCTGTTCGCGTAGCGTCGCCTTTGGCGATAATTGTCGTTGGCGTAGCCTCTGCCTAAGCAGAAGGGGGAACGGGAAAAAGGTTTAGTATAAATCACCTCGTCCTGTTCAGCCTCTAATCCTGTGACTGATTTGTGGTGGGTAGATATAGCTCAATTAATCCTGGTGGAGGGAGAATTTCGATCCGACGGTTCAGGAGATCGACGATGGGAACGATAGCTGCCACAAACGGAATCATCACTTCCGTTGTTTTTCCATTACCAATTGGTGCCTTGACAACCAAAATCTCATGTCCAGCCGTAAAGATATCCGCAACAATCCCAATTTCGATCCCCGTCTGCTGATGAAAGACGGGTAAATCGATCAAATCCTGACTATGATACTCGCTTGCCGCCAACCGTGGTCGATCGGTAATGGGTAATAGCAACATCATCCCTCGGAGATTTTCAGCTTGAGATCTGTCCCGAATACCAGCTAGTTGCACAACATATAGGCCGCGCCCAGGGATTTCATACCCCTTTTCCAGTTGGATCGATCGAGGCTCGACATCCTGACTCCCCCATAGCCAGCGTTCTCCCGCCTGTTCAAATCGTTCGGGAAAGTCTGAGTTGGGATAGACTTTGACTTCCCCTTTAATTCCCTGCGCGCCAACAATCGAGCCAATTTCCATCCAGCCTGATGGCGGGACTAACGGGGTAGACTTGGATGGTAAATTAGTCATGGCTAAAGTCAGTAGTGAAAGGAGGATCGATCTTCTATTAAACCGTAAATTCTCGATCAATGAACAAATCGGTTGGACTACAGCCAGTTGAAAAACTGTCTATTCTGGCGATC
>JANPJH010000147.1:0-22486 GCA_031425415.1 Chamaesiphon sp. VAR_61_metabat_425
GTCAACGCCCGCACCGCCAAAGAGTATCAAAAGCCAGCCAATGGAGCTAACCGGAGTGAATCTCTCCGTTCGGCGGAAATCAGCCCTGGCTGTCTAACTACCGATCAGATTTTAGCAACTTTAGATACAGGCTTATATTTATCTAATCTCCACTATCTCAACTGGAGCGACAGACCGACTGGTCGAGTGACTGGAATGACTCGCTATGCTTGTTTTTGGGTCGAACGGGGTGAGATCGTTGCGCCGATCGCCAATTTACGCTTTGATGAAAGTCTATACCGTTGTTGGGGTGATAATCTCATGGCACTGACCGATCGGCTAGAATTTATCCCAGATGTCGATACATATAGTAGTCGGCAACTAGGCGGTAGTTGGACACCCGGCATGTTAGTCGAGGATTTTACCTATACGCTCTAGGACGCAGCAGGTTAAGAGCGACTTCGATCGACCTTGGTTTTCTGGGCATAATAACTTATGCCATCAAGCACCCCAACATCGCTTGTAAATCGTCGATCTAGCTATAGATTGACCCCACTAGTTACCAGCCACTAGCCACCACTTTAATTCATGTCAAAACTGGAAAACCAATTCAGAATTCATTTTTGGGGAGTGCGGGGGAGTATTGCTTGTCCTGGAGCCGCCACTGTCCGTTACGGTGGGAATACGCCCTGTGTGGAGATGTTAGTTGGGGGTCATCGATTGATTTTCGATGCGGGGACAGGGATTTATGTGTTGGGACAAGCATTATTACGTCAGCTTCCCACCAGCGGACATCTATTTTTTTCGCATTCTCACTGGGATCATATTCAAGGGTTTCCCTTCTTTTCTCCTGCATTTATGGCGGGAAATGAGTTTGATATCTATGGTGGTGTGATGCCCAATGGGACGACGATCGAACAGCGGCTGCACGATCAGATGATGCAACCAAATTTTCCAGTACCATTACAACTGATGGGTGCCAATCTGCGGTTTCACGATCTAGAATATGGCGATCGAGTGAATTTGGGTGAAGTTACCGTCCAAACTGGATTATTAAATCATCCTGGTGGTTCGATGGGTTATCGGGTGAATTGGCGAGATCTGGCGGTTGCTTATATTACAGATACCGAGCATTTTTCTGACGGCATCGATCGAAATGTATTCGCACTTGTCGATCGCGCTGATGTGCTAATTTATGACTGTACTTATACCGATGAAGAGTATCACCATCCCCAAACTAGTAAAGTTGGCTGGGGACACTCGACTTGGCAAGAAGCGATCAAACTCGCCCAAGCTGCTGATGTCAAAAAGTTGGTAATTTTCCATCACGATCCCAGTCATGATGATGAGTTTATGGATGTAGTTGGGATGCGATCTAGTGCTATTTTCCCCCAAGCAGTAGTCGCACGGGAAGGGATGGAAATCTCAATTCTGGCTTCAAGTCGGTTGCATCAGAGTGTGGTGAGTTAGGCGTAATGTGTTTACGGCGGAGATTGCTGGTGAGGTAGATCTCGTCGGATGGCACCCATTAACATCATGATAGAATCGAAGTGGCATAAACCAGCTCCTATAAAAGCTTAAAGGTATTATGACAATTACTACTTCGTCCCCTACTGCACCAGTCAATGCTCAACCATTACTACTCGATGTCAGCACTACAACCCTAACTGTCACACCAGAACAGTTCCTTAGTCTGTGTATCAAGAATCCCGACTTACGCCTCGAACTAAGCCCGAATCGAGAATTGATTGTTATGCCCCCAACATTACCGCTCACTGGTAAAAGGAATGGAGATTTATCAGGTCAAGTTTGGTACTGGAATAGACAAACCAATTTAGGCGAAGCATTTGATTCTTCAACAGGATATGACTTTACAGCTCTTGAAGGTGGGATGCCTTCCCCTGACTCTTCTTGGATCGAGAAATCAAGACTAGAAGGAGTTTCCCTAGAAAAGTTTTTGTCAGTCGTGCCTGATTTTGTCCTCGAACTACGTTCTAGTAGTGATAACTTAAAGCCAACACAACAGAAGATGATGGTATATCAACGGATAGGAGTGCAATTGGCTCTGTTGATAGATCCCAAGAAAAAGCGGGTAGAGATCTATCGACCAGGACGAGAACCAGAAATCTTAGAATCCCCTGAGTCAGTCGATTGTAACGAAGTGATGCCCGGTTTCATACTGGACATGAGCCGAATTTGGTAAAACCTTACTGTGATTGAGTTTATGAGTCGAATCGTAGCCCCACTGCGCCGGAACAAATTGTGGTAGGTGATCTCGGTTGCTGTAGTCATCGTCATTGGGGTGGAATCGCGTCGCTATCTGCAAATTGGTGACAAAAGTGGAAAGATAATCTCCATCTCCTATCCCCCATCCCCTATTCTCTAGCAGACAGCATGGAATGGTAAGATGGCTGAGATCGGGATGTTGAGTGCCAGCCCCGAAAATATTAAAATATCTATGAAAATTTTATTTGTCGCGGCGGAAGCTGCGCCCATTGCGAAAGTTGGTGGGATGGGTGATGTCGTCGGTGCTTTACCCAAATTCTTACGCAAAATGGGGCATGATGTACGAATCTTTATGCCCTACTACGGCTCATTAGTGGGTAAATTAGATATTCCTTACGAGCCTGTCTGGTGGGGATATGCCATGTTCAACCATTTCGCCGTATATGAAACCGTCCTCCCCGGGACCGATGTGCCCCTGTACCTGATGGGACATCCAGTATTCGATCCCCAGCGAATTTATGGGGGTGAAGATGAAGATTGGCGATTTACCTTCTTTGCTAATGGTGCGGCGGAGTTTTGCTGGAATCATTGGAAGCCCAATCTGCTCCACTGTCATGACTGGCATACGGGAATGCTGCCTGTGTGGATGCACCAAGATCCTGATATTAGTACCGTATTTACAATTCATAATTTAGCCTATCAAGGCCCGTGGCGATGGTTTCTAGAGCGGATTACTTGGTGTCCCTGGTACATGCAGGGACATAATACAATGGCAGCGGCTGTGCAATTTGCCGATCGAGTGAATACGGTTTCGCCAACCTATGCAGCGCAGATCATGACGATCGAGTATGGTGAAAAAATCGAGGGGCTACTATCATTTATCAGTGGTAGGCTATCGGGAATTGTCAATGGGATCGATACGGAAGTATACGATCCCGCGATCGATTCAGCCTTAATTAAAACCTTCACGCCCAAAACTCTCGAAAACCGGAGTGCGAATAAAGCGGCACTTCAACAGGAAGTCGGCTTGACAGTAAATCCCGATACATTTGTCGTTGGAATGGTGTCTCGGTTGGTAGAACAGAAAGGCTTGGATCTAATGCTCCAAACACTCGATCGCTTTCTCGCCTACACCGATGCTCAGTTTGTCGTGTTAGGCACAGGTGAACGTCACTATGAAACCCAATTGTGGCAATTAGCCTCCCGTTATCCAGGCAGAATGGCAACCTATCTGATGTACAACGAGTCCCTCTCGCGGCGGATTTATGGCGGTGCAGATGCGTTCTTAATGCCGAGCCGCTTTGAACCTTGCGGTATCAGTCAAATGCTAGCGATGCGGTATGGTTGCGTCCCAATTGTCCGCCGCACGGGTGGATTAGTCGATACTGTCTCCCATCACGATCCGCAACACCACAAGGGTACGGGTTATTGTTTCGATCGCTATGAAGCGTTGGATCTATATACCTGTATGGTGCGGGCGTGGGAAAGTTTTAATTACAAGCCCCAATGGGCAGAGCTTCAACAACGGGGGATGGAAAGCGATTTCAGTTGGAGTAAATCCGCGATCGAGTACGAGGCTTTATACAAATCGATTATCGGTGGTTAAATTAGTGAATAGTGAATAGTGAAACCCAACATCCACCCGATCGATTGGCGAGTGGGTTGGGTTTTGCCTTGCTCAACCCAACCCACTATCTGTCAACTGTCAACTGTCAACTGTCAACTGTCAACTGATTAACCCTTGGCACCTAACCGCTGCCAATACTGCTTACGATTGGGTAACGGAGCGGCAAGTTGCATCACTTGTTCGAGCAGACGCGGGGCAAAATAGTTGCCCAGCACGGCTAAATGACTCTGCCAGCCCAGAGTAACTTCATGAGCATCGCGCTCAATGCCGCGTACGAGCGACTGGGCAACCCGCTGCGGTGACATTGGCACCACCCAGCGAAACAATTTCAAGTCGCGGATCATATCTGTATCCGTCAATGTGGGTAGCAGTGCCATCACTTGGACATTGTGACTGGCTAGTTCGCCCCGCAAAGCTTGCGTAAAGCCTAAAATGGCAAACTTAGTCGCAGAATAAGTAGACATTGTGGGTGCCGCCACCTTGCCCATTAAACTGGCAACATTGACGATCGTGCCTTCACGTCGCTGTACCATCCGGCGGGCGATCGATCTGGTGACAGTATACATCCCTAATAAATTGATCGCGATTTCTTCTTGCACATGTGGTAATTTAGACTGCAAAAAGGGAGCCTGATGAGCCACTCCAGCACAGTTGACGAGTAAATGAATTGGTCCATAATCCCGCCAAGCTTGCGACATCGCCACATTTACCTGGATGCGTTCGGTTAAATCTAGCGAGATGGGGACAACTTCCACCCCAAGTGCTTCCAGATCGGTAGCAATTTCTGCCAACCTGTCAGCATTCCGAGCCACGATCAGCAGCCTTTTAATCCCCTGTTTGGCTAGTTCAAAGGCAACAGCTTGCCCGATACCACGAGATGCCCCGGTGATGAGGGCAGTTTTTCCTTGAATATTCATGCTTAAAACCTCCAAAGGTAAGGCTTCACTGTGCTGTGTGCTTATTTACGACAAAGCATCTGTCCCTGGAGTCAGATTTCCTGGACACACAGCGAGAAGCCGAGAACTTAAATGGTGTGTAAATACTTGTCAGTAACTGGATGAAATGATTTAGCGAGGGAAGATTTCTGCAACACACTACAGAAGTTTGCAACCAGCAATGTTTAGGAGAGATGCTGGAACTTGCCTGCTTGAATCAACAGTGATGAGAGTGATTAGACAAAGTGTAGGGAGTAAGAGAACGATCGAGCATGAAGCACATCTCCTCGAACGGCAAGCCGTCCACAAATACAGAAACGTAAATATGAAGAATTGTTTCTTACCCACAACATATCAAATAAATCAAGCCTCTGCAACATTTATTAGCAAAGTGGCTAGATCGTGATATATCTCTACATGGTTCTCAGGGATCGTTAATCTAGATTGAGGTAGTTTAATGTAATTATCATCCGATCTGTGACTCAGCTTCAGCGATGAAAATCGACATTCGATCGCCGATCTATTTCTGAGAATCCACAATTTTCCTGAGAAGTTCAATCCATAAAAAAACCGCCTCGGCGGTTTAGTCAAGAATAGGGAATCGATCGCTGTCCTCCCATCTATCTACCCATTTACCCATTTATCTACCCCGCTGGAGTCCCATGAACGAGATTATTTAGCAGCGATTCAATGTGCTCCATCGCTTGTTGATTTTCAGGTTGATGTCCCGCAGCATCAGCCAAACCACCCAGTTGCTCCTTAAAAGTATTGATATGATTTTGGAGCGGTTGAATCATCTCCTGGTAGAGGTCGATTTTGGCACCGAGTTCGGTAGACATTTGCTTGGTCGCTTGATATTGTCGATCGAGTTTTTGCACTTCTTCAGACTCAAGTAGATAAGCATTTACCTGCTCTTCGACCTTGGCTTTAGCTTGGTCGAGATTAGTCCGCAGGTGTTGGATATCAGCTTCTAGTTGAGTTAGCTCTGCTTGCTGCTGTTGGCGTTGAAGATTGAGGATACCCAGAACAGAGTCCCATTCGATCTGATTGCCATCGGTGCTGGCTGGCGGATGACCTTGGCGTTGGCTCAAGATCCGCGTATGGATTTGGAGGAAAGCTTGACGTTCGCGCATGGTTTGACGTTGACCATCGAGAGTCCGATCGAGCATATTGTAGCTCTCTTGTTCGTCGTGCATTTCGGCCTCTAGTTTGAGTTTGTCGAACTCATTGGCAGTCGTAATCGCCTGGGTAATTTCATCGATCGCCGCTTGCTTTTCTTGCAGTTCTTCTTCTTCAAGGTGGACGAAATAAACTGATTGATCTACTTCTTTTTGAAGACTTTCGACAATTGCTTCCAATTCAGCCATCGGCATCGTTTCCAACTGTTCGAGATCGATTTTGTGGCCGTCGCCAAGATCGGCACTAGCACCTTTAGACATCAGATATATTTTCTGATAGTTTTCCTGTTCGATCTCGATCCGTGCATTCAAGCGTTGGAAGTACTCTTGCTGCATACTCAGGGTATGTTGTTGCACTTCCCACTCGGTCTGGGTTTGTTCGAGATTAGTTTGTAGCTCGCTCAGTTGCTGTTTTCGGCGATCGATTTCTTGTTGCTGGCAATCGAGTTCGGCTTGAGTTTCTAGAACACGCTGTTGTTGCTGGTGCAGTCTTTCCCAGTGTTGGTTGAGCAGATCTTGTTGAAACTCGATCGCAGTGACGGTAGTTTCTAGTTGCTGGGGATTTAGTCCACCGCCACGACCCAATTGATGGAGTGCAGATCTAATTTCCGTAATTTGCTGTTCGCTCACTGAAGCCACGATCGATTGTTGCTGGTGTTCGAGCTGCTGTTCTTTTTCGCGTAGCTGCTCCCAGCGATCTGCTAGTTCTTGCCGCGATCGATTGTGCTCTTCGAGCGTCGATTCCAGAGCTTGAGCTTCCTGGGTTAACCTGTCGAGTTCTGCGCGGGTTTGTTCTAGCTCTTCCTCTCGACCATAAATTTCTTCTTGACGCAGTTGTAACTGTTGACTTTGCAGGCTTAAGGATTGCCGCCAACTTTCAATTTCATCAGCTTCTTTTTTATATTTTTCAATTTGCCGTGAAAGGTTTTGGAGAATATTGACTAGATGTTTGCCAGCATCCCGCAGTTGCGACTGGATTTGGCGATTGGCATTCATATCGACCAAGACCAGTACGCCGGGATTGAAATTACTTACTTCATCCGACCCAGAGATTAGCTCTTCACCAGGGATGGCACTCCAATTTTGTTCGGTCCGCTGACAAGCCAAAAGCTTGAGTTCAGATTTACTCTTGCCGCTAATATTAAACCCAGATTTTGGTTTTTGGACTTCTGCTAGATATAACACGGTGATATTCCCTTTTCTTATACAAATAAATTTAGGTTTTAGCTGAGCATACAGAATTAGTAGTATTAATCCATATTATAAATCTGAGCCAACGGACGGTTTGGGTAACAATGTAGCAGCACTCAGATCTCAGTTGTGGTGATGGAAACGGCAGTTGATCTCACCTTTGCCAGAACAGAGAGACCCTACCTTTTTAAGGCAGATTTGTGAGTGCTCACGTGCAGGTTTGCCCTTTGAGAGAAACTATCACTAAAAACCGACTTCCGTGACACTCCAACTTATTATGCCCACTGCGGCTTCAAGATCGGCTGCACTCGATCGAATATTTTCTAATCTCATCGCCACCAACCATATATACAGGGGGTGTTAACCGTCCTCAGCATAAAATTAAACGTGAATTTTCGATCGATCTTGACGATCGTGCAACAAACGGGTGCATGTGTGGGCAAACTGAATGTAGCGGACACAAATGCAAAATCAGCACCAGATGGCAGCAGATTTAGCACAATTGCTCTGTCTACTAGCCTTTCAGACCAACGAGACCCCTCGTATGTGACTGAGAGCATCGATAACCTGCTCGTGTCAAGCAAGTCCATCTTGCCACATGCCAGTCACGATAATGTGGTCAGAGTAGTTATCTCCGGTTAGACCAACACAATGTCTTTATAATTACTAACTATGACACATCTTTATTATGCTTAAAAATTAGTATTAGCGTGTTGAGTCAACTTGTACTTACTCCCTGTCTATCTACCCCATTAATTAGCAGATATATGAAAACAGTTTTAGTTGTAGATGATAGTACCGCCCAGCGGGAAATGATGAAAGAGCTTCTCCAAGCTAGTGGCATGACCGTAAACGTTGCCATGGATGGCGAACAGGCTGTAGCTGTTGCGCTGGAGATTATTCCAGATATCGTGGTACTAGATGTAGTCATGCCCAAAATGAATGGTTATGAAGTCTGTCGCAAACTTAAATCCGACCCGAAAACCCAAGATGTCCCGGTAATTTTGTGCAGCTCCAAAAGTGAAGATTTTGATAAACATTGGGGAATGCGTCAGGGTGCCGATGCCTATGTTTGTAAACCTTTCGATCCCGTGGAATTAATCAGTACCATCAAACAGTTATTAAGAAATTAGGCTTTACCTTGAATGAAATTAATCAGCCAGATCGAACAGTTATTGCGAAATTAGGATACATCAGCAAATGGTTCTCAATTTAGATTTTCTCACCAGTGATGATACCCCCGCCACCACCGAAGTGAGTACAGCCAGTCGAGAGGGGGAGTTGTGCCTGCGCTTTGATGTACCTTCCGGCAATGAGTTTGCCCTACCCGCTTCTGGTGTTCGGGAGGTAATGTCAGTTTATCTCGATCGCATTACCCCAATTCCCAATGCTTCGCCCTTTTTCTTAGGCACGTATAATTGGCGCGGTCAAGTAATCTGGGTAGCAGATTTAGGACAATTTTTGGGCGATCGAATCATGGTCAATACCGAACAAAACGAGATTTCCCTGTTGATTGTCGAAGAACAAGAACTGGTGATGGGTTTTGCCGTCCATGCGGTGGCGAATACGGAATGGTTGAATGTCAACCAGCTCGTGACCAGTCAAAATATTCCCTCAGCCATAAGTCCGTTTGTCAAAGGCGTTTATGCGATGACTGGGACTGACACGCCAGAGCTGCGATTGTTAGACCAGGTAGCCATTCTCCGCTCTTCCCACTGGACTATTTAAGATCGGTAGTGACAGCAACGTATAGGTAAATTACATACATAATTCATAAACTAACTTGTTATTGACAGGGAGCAAAATGATTTCTAATTCTGATTACGCTCAAGACCAGGCTCAAGATTATGCTCAAGAATATCAGCTAGCGGAAGCTGCTTATCTCCAAGGCAACTATGACAAAGCCGCGACCATTATCGATGTACTAGTTGCTAAATTTAATACCGATCCTAGTGTGAGATTGTTGCGCGGACACATCTACTGTTATGGATTATATCAATATGAAATCGGCAAACAAGAGTATGAACATGTGCTCTCGATTTCTCATGATGCTGAATTTATTCAATTTGCCACTAGTGGTTTAGAATATGCCAATTCCTGTTTGAGTCAAATGGGCGATCGGGTGAATAATGATAAGTTCAATCATGGTGGCGATTCTGGCGGACATTATCGCGAAACTACTGCTGATTCTGCCGAATTACTAACTTGGCGGCAACCAGAAGATCTGGCTGCCGATGAAGATTTCGATCTGGCTGCACTCAACTTTAATGTTGATGCTTCAGGGCAATTATTTTCCACCCAAGCAACAGACTTTTTCTCCAGCAATGACGATGTGGCAGGGCAGAATTCACCATCGGTTGCAACCGGATTTTATAATAACGAGCAAGAAACCCTGACTGATGCTTTTGCCTTTGGGTACACTCAGGACGATTCTGTGAGTGAGACTTTGGGCAATTTATCCTTCTCCTCTGAAGGGGATTTAATGCCAGCAGTAGAGGCAGACAATGCTGATACTGGCTTTTTTAATATTTCCCCCGCCGCCCAACGCGCCTTTGCTAGCTTCGATCCCGATCTCGGTACCACTTCTGCCGAAAATAGCGTTGGTGCAGTCTCGACCTCAGAGAATGACGAACTTGACTCCGGTTACTTAGCCCATTCCAACAATCCGACGATTCTCTCCGTCTCTGGCGAAGTTCCAGAATTAGCCACAACTGCTGACTCAGCAGCATCTGAGCCAATGCTTCACCAACAAGATGAGCAAGCGGGCTTTTCTGTTGACGATATTTCTGATGCTTTAAATCAGATTAGTGGTGCTTTGCCTCAAGCTTGGTCACCGGCAGGGCAAGAATCTAGTACCCCCAATAGCTTGGCTGACAGCCAAGCTATTGGGGAAACCAATCGACCCAACTCTGTCGAAATGGATATTTCTGATGCCAATAGCATGGCACCATCCTTACACTACGCTTTTCAACCCCAACCAGATCGCAGCCATTCAGGTGAGCATAGTGGATCGCCGATTTCCGGTGCCGATGATACTCCCTCTGGATTTTTCGATCTGCCCGACGATCTGATGGATCGGGGGACACCTTCTTCATTGCAAATCCCGAAATCTTCCGCCCTGTTTGATGATAGTTCGACCTTTATCAATGGGGTGTCGATTTCTGGAATCAAAACTCCACAGACTGGATATAGTAGCAATGTCTATCGCGAAGATAGTTCTAATATGACCAACTTTTCTCCTCAACAAGGTGTGTTTGCACCATTTGAAAATGCTTCATTTCAGAAGAAACAGTGGTTGATCGCTGGTGCCGCTGGCTTGAGTGCGGCGATCGCGATCGCCGGGATTACGTTCGGGACTAGTATGACGACTACTAAAGCAGCTCGTGCGCCACTACAACAAGCTGGGGGACTAATGATGCTTTTAGGTGGTCTAACTAGCTTTGGAGTTACTAAACTGCTGATTGGTCGCTACACTAAGCAGGTGAGCCGGAGTGTCCTCGATCTCCAAGCCAATTTTGAGCAAGTGGCTCAAGGTAATATGGGTGCAAGGGCGACGGTTTATGCCCAAGATGAACTCGGTCAGTTATCTTCATCTTTTAACTACATGTTGCAGTCTGTGGTGACCAGCAACTCCGAAGCCCAACGCAAGGCGCGGGAGATGGAACAAGCCAAAGATGAACTCCAACGCCAAGTGATTCGCTTACTAGATGACGTAGAGGGCGCAGCTAGAGGGGATCTGACTGTGAAGGCAGAAGTCACTGCCGACGTACTCGGTGCGGTTGCTGACTCGTTTAACTTAACGATCGATAGTCTCCGCCAAATCGTTCAACAGGTTCAAGTTGCCGCAGTTCAGGTTAACCAAAGTTCGACTGAGAGTGAGGCGTTTGCTCGCAGGCTTTCCTCGGATGCACTCAGCCAAGCTGAGGAACTAGCTGTCACTGTGAATTCTGTTCAAATGATGACTGCCTCGATCAAACGGGTAGCTGAAAGTGCCCGCGAATCAGAAGAAGTAGCGCGGACCGCCTCCTCTACCGCACTCAAAGGTGGAGAAGCCGTAGAACGGACAGTAGCAGGGATTCAAGAGATTCGCGAAACAGTAGCAGAAAGTACACGCAAAGTCAAGCGTCTTGCGGAATCTTCTCAACAAATTTCCCAAATCGTTTCGGTAATTTCCCAAATTGCCTCTCGGACTAACTTACTCGCACTCAACGCCAGTATTGAAGCAGCCAGAGCCGGAGAATCTGGGAAAGGATTTGCGATCGTTGCCGATGAAGTCAGGCAGTTAGCCGATAGAAGTGCAAAAGCTCTCAAAGAAATCGAGTTAATTGTGCATCAAATTCAAGGTGAGACGGCTTCGGTAATGACAGCAATGGAACAAGGCACCCAACAGGTTATCCAAGGTACCAAACTAGCCGAACAAGCTAAACGATCGCTCGATGACATCATTCAAGTATCCAATCGCATCGATTCCTTAGTTCGATCGATTACGACAGATACGATCGAGCAACGGGAAACCTCTAAAGCCGTCACGGAAGTTATGCAATCTGTCGAAATCCAGGCGCAGTCAACTTCTCAAGAAGCGCAAAAAGTATCCAGCTCTCTCGAAAACCTGGTAGTTGTCGCGCGTAACCTGCTAACTTACGTCGAACGTTTCAAAGTTGAGTAAGGAATAAGGGGATAGGCTTTAGCCTTTAGGCTTAGGCTTTAGACCTTGAGCTGCAACATCCCCTTTCCCCTTTTTCCTTTCCCCTTTTCCCTAACCCCTAACCCCTAACCCCTAACCCCTAACCCCTAGTTATGGAACACGATCGCATCCTGGGCTACTTTCTCGAAGAAGCCAAAGACCACTTAAACACGATCGAGCAAGGCTTGCGTAAACTGCCAGAAACAGTCAGACAGCCCGCTATGATTCGCGAACTATTTCGGGCAGCGCATTCGATTAAAGGTAGTGCTGCCATGCTAGGACTACTAGATGTCCAACAGGTTGGCAACCAGTTTGAAGCAAACTTTAAACTATTGAAAGAACAACCAGCAATTGCTGTAGATCATCAACTTCAGAACTTATTTTTAGAGAGCTTTAGCTTTTTACGCGCCGCAATTGATGAAGTCAGAGCCTCCAGCGATCCCTATCGGCGCGATCCAAATAGTCCAGATCCCGTTGGCGATCCAGTCTTTGAAGAACTCCAAGCATACCTACAACATCTGCTCGGCCAAATTGATGAGCCAGCTATCCCATTAGGGGAACAGAGCTTTAGTCAAGATCCGGCTGTCGAACAGGTGTTTGGTGATTACGTCACCCGCAAACTCGGCGAAATTACTAGCTTGTGTTTACAAGTAGACCAACCAGAAACCCGCACGCAGATCCAACATATTTGCCAAAAGTTAGGCAGTTTAGGTGATAATTTTGAGTTTTTAGAATGGACGAATCTCTTCACAGCCTGTCGGCTAGCGATCGCCAATCCCCAAAATAGTCTACACCAGTTAGGGGAAAGTATTAGTATTGCCGTCAAACAAGCACAGATTTTAATTTTATCCGATCGCCATCAAGCCATCGGCATCACGCCAGATTTAGAAGCATTAATTGATAACGCAGCCGTTCCTGGCACAAATCGGCAAGATGATTTAGTTCAGCCTGAAGCACAATTAGCCTTGGACAGTACCCCCCCTGGTTTATCCTCAATTTACGATCGAGTTCAGCCGCTCCAGTTTGATGGTAATGATAACTTAGCTGACTTGGCAGCAGTACCTGAAGTCGAAGCTGATTCTGGCTCGATCGAATTAGATGAGTTTATGAACTTGCTCGGTGAAGACATTCCTGCTGATGGCACCTGGATGCAAGATGATGAATTCAGTACCTCTGATGAATTTTCCTTAGAAGACTTAGCCGACAGCAGCGACGACTCACTCCACACTGCCAGAGCCGGTCATTTCTACGAGCAGATTTTCGAGCCTTCCCCCCAGTCATCTTCCGCATCAGAGCCTAGTAGTGCCAACGAGCCGACAATCCAGCCGATGAGCATAGTTGGATATGACGAAGAAACCTTTTTTACCCCAGACTTTGATGACCTCGATGATAAAGACATCGCCACTTTTTGGTCAGATACAGATTTAGTCGAAGGACAGCAGCCGCTCTATCAACTAGACGATCTCGATTTAGTAGCTAATGCTGGCAGCTCTGGGCGGTTTCAACCCGAACAACCTTTAGATCGAGATCTCGAAACTCCTCTGCCAGATTTTTCGCTGGACGATCGCGCCATCAGCGATCTGTTTCCAATCGCTACCGCCACTGGTGAGTGGACTGAGGCAGAGCTACCACCAGCCAGTGAAGCAGATGCCTCTTCTGCGGCATCGCTGTCGGGCGATTTTACCGATTATTCCAGTGATTTTGGCGAGATCGATCTGTTGGCAGAGCCTCTCCAGGGGAGAATCGCCGATAATGATTTTTCGGTCGATCTCCAGCCACAGCAACCTCAAAGTGGTCTAGATCCACTAGGATCGATCGGGACAATGGATACCGTCGAACAGGGTCTAACTACCCACGCACAGGATCTAGCCACCCACGACGCTCTCTCTAACTCAGAGACTGATGCGGCTGATTCAGAAAGCGGTTTTGAGATGGATATTTTGGCAAGTAATGATGCCTCTCAAGATTTTACCGATCTGGAGTTGTCAGATGCTATTGAACTCGAACACCTCGGCGGGACAAATAACCAATTAGAGGATGACGCGAACGAGTGGAACGATCTAATTAGAGAGATGAATATTGATGAAACTGATGACGGGGGTGACGATCTATTCTCAACCGACTTAGCAGGACTTGAATTTGAAATGGTTCCAGCGTCCGATTCAGTAGTGACAACAACCGAGGTTGAGGATCGTGCCGCTAATTTGGTAAGCGACGATCGAGCTATTCCCGATTCGATCGATCTAATCACAGAATCGCACTCAAGTTCTTCGTTGTTTGAAGATTTCGACAATAGTGAGCTGCCCGAAGTTAGTTTATCTGGGGATGAAGTTGATGAGTTCACGGGTTGGATTGATAGTCATTCAGATCCCCATCGAATCGATGATTTTGCTGACTTAAATCTAGATGATTTCAACAGTCCCGAACCAGTCGCAGACTTATCTGTCAGTAATGATTTTGCTGACTTAAATCTAGATGATTTTAACAGTCCCGAACCAGTCACAGAATTATCTGTCAGTAACGATTTTGCTGACTTAAATCTAGATGATTTCAACAGTCCCGAACCAGTCGCAGATTTATCCGTCAGTAACGATTTTGCTGACTTAAATCTAGATGATTTTAACAGTCCTGACTCAATTGTCAGTGATGATTTTGCTAACTTAGATTTAAATCTCAATCAGATCGGTAGCAGTATCTCCACCGATGAATTAGCCGACTTAGGCAACATCCTAGATACTCATCCCGAATCGAATTTGGGGATGGGAGATTTAGACGCGCTGCTGTCAGGGGCAGCCGCCGCAGGCGCATTTGACGATCTCGACGTGCTAATGGGCAATCCCGCCCCAACCGGATTATCAGCCATACCCACAATTAATTCGCCTGTTATCAATCCTGCCGCAACAACAGGAGGCAAAGCGGAACGTCGATCGAAACAACGGACGTTCGAGCAAACCATGCGGGTGTCAGTCCGACATCTAGATAACCTCAATAACTTAGTTGGGGAGCTAGTCGTCAGCCGTAATACCCTAGAGCAAGATCAAAATCGGATGCGCCAGTTTATCGAAAAACTGCTCTCTGAGGTTCAAAAGCTCAACGAAGTCGGGAAGCGGATGCAAGATCTTTACGAGCGATCGCTAATGGAAAACTCCCTGATCGCCAGTCGTCAGCAAGTTCGACCCCAAATACCTCAGTCTTCTGCGTCCTTTAGTGAAGTGCCAGACCAAGATGGAGTCGCGGAATATGACCCACTCGAAATGGACAGATTTACGCCGATTCACTTGCTCTCGCAAAAGATGATCGAGTTGACAGTGCGAGTGCGGGAATCCACAGCGGATATTGAGTTCGTCGTTGATGGTAGTACAGAAGTTACCCGCACCCTCCGGCAAATTACTGGACAGCTTCAGGAAGATTTAACCAAATCACGGATGATTCCCTTTGCTCAAACTGCTGACAGGTTGCAACGGGGTGTGCGCGATAATGGTCTCAAATATGGTAAACAAGTCGAACTGGCGATCGAAGGCCGCGATACGCTAATTGACAAGGTGATCTTAGAAAGTCTCTCCGATCCCTTGATTCACATGGTAAATAATGCGATCGCCCACGGAATTGAATCCCCAGAAACTCGCCAAGCTACTGGGAAGCCCGCATTAGGGCAAATCTCGGTTCGCGCCCTGCATCAAGGGAACCAAACCATCATCTCGATCTCTGATGATGGGGCGGGGATTAATACCGAGCGCGTCAAAGCTAAAGCGATCGAAAAAGGCATCATTACCACTCAGCAAGCTCTCACCATGTCTAAAACAGAAGTCTATGAACTTCTGTTCCTCCCCAGTTTTTCTACCAAAGACCAAGCCGATGAACTGGCTGGACGCGGTGTTGGCATGGATGTTGTCCGGACTAGTTTGACCGAAATTCGCGGGACAATTACCACCGAATCTCAACTTGGTGTCGGTACCACTTTCACCATCCGACTACCATTGGCACTCAGTATCGCCAAAGCCCTAATTGCCGTCAATAACAAGACCAACATTGCCTTCCCCATGGACGGGATCGAAGACACCCAAGATGTCAGCCCCGAACAAATCCAAACCAATAGTGAAGGCGAACAGTGCATCTTCTGGCGCGATAACCTGATGCCATTTAAACCCTTATCCGATTTACTGGGATTCAACCGTCCCCTTCCTCGGAACAATTTCTACGGGACCCAGGAAGATGATAACGATCTCGTTTCAATCCTAATTCTCCGCAGTGACGGTAACTTAATCGCCGTCCAAGTGGATAAAATTATTGGCGACCAAGAAATTGCGATCAAACCGCTCCAAGGGCCGGCTTCTAAACCGCTGGGAGTTGCAGGGGCAACTGTATTGGGCGACGGTCGGATTATTCCGATCGCGGATGTGATGGAATTAGTCGATTTGGCTAGCGGTAAACTCATTCGCCATGTTTCGGCTCAGTGGACGACTCAAATGTCTGCACCAACCACCGAGCATCGTGAATCGATGGTACTAATCGTAGATGACTCGATCACCGTCCGAGAATTGCTCTCCTTGACCTTTAAACGGGCTGGCTACCGCGTCGAACAAGCGCGTGATGGTCAAGAAGCCTGGGATAAACTCCGGGCTGGTCTACCCTGCGATATCGTCTTCTGCGATATCGAGATGCCTCGGATGGATGGACTGGAATTCCTCTCTCGGATTCAAAAAGACGTTGCGCTTAGCAAAGTGCCTGTCGCGATGCTAACTTCACGCGGTAGCGACAGACATCGCCAAATCGCGGCGCAACTCGGTGCTAGTGGCTACTTCATCAAACCATATCTAGAAGAAGCTTTGCTCGATGCCGCTAAACGCATGATTAAAGGTGAGGTACTAGCGATTGTCTAGGAATAAGAATAGTGTAGATAAATAGCAATGAAGATCATCAAATATATTGCTCTATTAACGATCGGTTTAGTTAGTCTCAATACTGCCGATCGTGTAGTCTGTGCCCCACTCGAGCGATCGAGCAGTTCGATCGCCAATCAAGTGACAAAAATACCGCCACTGCTATGGACTGGCACCTATATTTTTACAGAGGGCCGGGGCCGAATTAGAATTTTAACCAAGGGTTTTGAACGCTACGGTTATGTCAATCGCGCCGGAAAGATTGTTATCTCGCCCAAATATCTGGCTAGCGGTAATTTTGCCCAAGGACTAGCTCCGGTTCAATTTACCAACCAGAAATATGGATTTATCGATCGCGGTGGTAAAACGGTGATTGCTGCAAAATACGATCTAGCTTCTGGGTTTGTAGATGGCTTAGCAGTTGTCCAAATTGATGGCAAAATGGGCGCAATCGATCGCCGAGGTAAATTAGTTATTCAGCCAGTTTACACAAATTCTGCTTGGGAATTTCAGGCAGGTTTACTAGCGGTTAAGCAAGGTAATTTATGGGGCTTTGTGGATAAACAAGGCCAGATGGTCATCAAACCTCAATTTGTCGATCCTCAACTTGCCCAATTAGGGGAGGAAGAAGTTGATATCGCTAGATTTTATTTACACCGATTTAGTGATGGGTTAGCCGCAGTTACCCGCGATGGAGTTAATTATGGTTATATTAACAACCGAGGCGAAATGGTAATTCCGCCAATGTTTAAATATGCCCGTGCTTTTACCGAAGGATTGGGCTTAGTTCAAACTCAAACTGGAGCCTGGGGCTTTATTGATCGAACAGGTAAAATGGTCACTAGTTTGCCAATAGGTGAAAACATCCAGGTTGCTGAAGTCGCTTTATTATCAATTCTGAGCGAAGGCTTAGCTGGTGTAAAAATAGGTACTAAATGGGGATTTATCGATCGCCAAGGTAATCAAGTCATCCCGCCTCAATTCGAGAATATTTATCCCTTTAGTGAAGGGCTAGCTGGGGTAGTAATTAAGGGTAAATATGGATTTATCGATCGCCAAGGTAAGATGGTAATTCCGCCGACCTTCGATCGAGCTTTTTCTTTCCAATCTAGTTTAGCCCCTGTTGTGATCGGTGAATATGGGACAGTTAATGCAAGAGTAGGTTATGTCGATCGTACGGGCAAATTAGTGATTCAGCAACCGCCTATTTAACTCGCGATTTTTTTGCCCGTTTGAGGGGCACTTTTTTTGATTTAGGTGGCGGGTTCAAACTAGTCTCACCCCGCCAGCGATTCATCAATGGCGATCGCTTGAATGCTGATGCTAACCAATCACTCAGATAATGACTCATTGCCCCCAATTCTAAGCCACAAAATAGAGCTAAATAAATCGCCCGATCTCGATCGACTGAATCTGCTAATAGCTCGAACAACTGTTTCCCCGTATAGGCATGACCCCAAATTAGCTGTACGACTCCCAGCCACAATAAGCCCACCAAGCCCAACCATAAGCCCAAATATATAATCCGGCCAATCGTCCCAATCATCGGCCCATGGGACCAAATCGATCGATGTTTAATTACCTTCTGATATGGTCGCCACAACCACCGCAATATCCCCCAGCGTTTGTAATGAAAAGAGTACAGATCTAAATCTGGCCCAAAAATCAAGCCACTCACCAAAAAACCCCCCGAAACCCAAAATGCCAAATCTGCACGGGAAGTAGCATAGAGCGTTCCCGCAGCAATTATGGGTGAACTCCACAGAGTCACTCGATCGTGTGTACGTCCAGATGGCAAATTAGCGTCGGTTATCAGTTATTAATCATTAGGATACAGGAAGTTCGAGATCTGAACCAGTCAGTCACAGTAAAGTGTTGCTCACAGCCAACCTTTAATCTCAATTACTCAGACAGCCTGGGAATACCAACAGTAGATCTTCCGGCGATGAAAACCCCCTGAAAATTCCTGAAGTTGACATAAATCGCGGTGATTTTTAAAACCAAATCTGATTGTCCTAATTATTTCATCGCAACCGCTTGACTCGATCGAGCTTATCCGCTATTATGGTAGATGTGCAAAAAACACGGACGGTTAGCTCAGTTGGTAGAGCTCCTGCCTTACAAGCAGGCTGTCACAGGTTCGAGTCCTGTACCGTCCATTCTAGATACATGCTTAGATCAATCGCCCCTTGTGACTTGAATGTAAAGTTGGCCAACATGTCCAACTTTACGTATCGAGAATAGTTGTCCAACTTTACGTTATAAAATACATCTAACGGTTTTACCAGTTTTGATTCTCAGCTTGCAAAATATTTAGGCTTTCATGTTAACAGCCCTTTGGGCTTCTTCAAAGGTAGCTCTGACCTGCTCATATCTTAAAAAGCTGGGTTTAGAGATAGATTGTGAAACCAGTGCTTCAGACGGGTACTCTCCTCGTTCAGCTAGCAACAGGGTTACTTTTTTCACCTCATGACAACAATCTTCGATTCTTTTTAGATGAGATCGTTTATTAAACTGACTACGTTTAACAACAATTTCTCGGCACAGTTCGGGAAAGTGTCTGGTGAGAAGTCTGCGGTCGTAGCCTAACTTTTTTGAAATCTCCTTAATAGATAGCACTGAATCTTCTGGTTCATCTAGCATATCTAGCAGAGTTTCTTGTACCAGAAGAGAGTTAAATTTTCGAGGGGCTTTTCGTTTTTCTCTAAATTTTACTGGTGCAGCAACTTTGCAAATAACCTCTAAATCAAGAGCGATCTTATCATCTGTCAAAAAATCAAGCAAAGAAACATTTAAGATATCGATAATTTTCAATAGAGAATCGATGGGTGGAAAAGATTTGTTTTGAGACCAGCCCCACACTGTATTTTTTGGTGTGTTTATTAACTTAGCAAAAGCTGCGATATTTCCTGATGCTATCTTATTTATCGCAGTCAATATTTTTTGATGTACTTGTGATTTTGACGGATAGAATGAACAGGAGTCACAACCAACTAAATCACCCAAGTTATCGGTCACAAGAAGATTCCATCGATCGAAGTTACTCGAATTTATGTACGATGATTTCTTTGGGAGAGAGAAAGCACCAGGTATTAATAACTGAGAACAGCTCGAACAGTAAGCATTCCGGGATTGCCAAGTTAACAAGGGTAAATTATCTTGATGACAATGAGGGCAGGTATTCTGTAAAGCTTCCTGATGTACATGACAAATCTTGACTGAAGCTATCGACCATAGTAGTGGATTATATATATCTCTACCTGAGATTTGCCACTCATGATAGCACTGAGCGCACCAAGCTTTATGAACACGCATAAATCCCCTTGTCAATAAAACATCACTCCAATTTAATAAAGTTAGATATCGTAAGTCATTTCTTAAAGTTAGAGATTCTAAAGCTTGCATGAATTGGTCTGCAACTTCACCTGTTCCATTTAAAGTATGCGCGCGATTGAATAAAGTATTTAATCCTCTACTAGTAATTTGCTGGACAAATCCTCTATTAATTTGCGGTGCAATCATCTCAACAATTAAGGTTCCAGGGGTTAAGCAATGAGCTTCCGCTAGTCGGTTTATGTAACTGGTGAGACTCTCTACACCTGGAGTTCCAATTCCAATTGGTGGGAGTTGATACAAGACACTTCGGGGTGGAATTGAATGCTGCTGGCAAACGGTCAATGCATCAGACATGGTAATCTCCACTTAGATGGATTCAAGTTGTTTACTGGGGCATATCAACACAATCTAATCGATTCATTTGTAAAGTTTCGATCGACAAGCATAACTTTGGTGAATATCGATTGTTAGTGATGATACATTTCAGATACAATTAACTATCATAGTATTTTATTACTACAACGGCAAATAATAAATATGTCTGGCAGCCTATGACAAAGCAGTCCAGTTCCATCATCGCTCGGACAACATCTCCAGAAATCAGGGTTTGGCAGCCAGAAATTGTTGACTGTACGCTGGAAGTCAAGGGAGAGTGCATTCATCTAGATCATGCTTATGAGCTATTTTCAGCCCTTTGCCGCAAGCAAATTGCGCTGCACGATCCAAGTTTAAAGATCGGTATCTTTGGCATCAACGGCAGCCCAGACCGAAAAAACAAAGCAATCCTGCATCTTAGTGACAAGTCGAGATTGAGGATGCGGTTGCCAATCCAAAATATTGGAATTGTTTATCGGTTAGAAGGTCAGTCTCTAATTGTGGGTAGCTCTGAATTGCAATTGGGCGAAGTCAACATCAACTTGCTCGATCCAGTACCAAGTTTAACGGCGAGGTTGATAGTAATTAAAAATGCCACCGAACCCGACCTTTTTATAGCCTCATGCCAGCGGCAAATTGACGAACTAAATATTCAGGGCCAGATTGCATTAGACGATCGATCTAACGGGCAAGCAAAATATAAAACGATAAAAGTTAGAGGATTTACAGTGATGGGTTTTGGCTTAACCGTCACACATCTTAACCCCGTCGATTCTTTAATCTTGCAACAGGAAGGACTGGGGGGAAAACGGAAGATGGGCTGTGGGATGTTCGTACCAGTGCATAGCAGAAATGATGATAACACCCAAAATGACGCTCTTACTTGACGATCGGCGATTGACAATACTTCACAGTGCTGGAATAGCTGGATTAGCGATGACTCTGGCTCAGTTGGGTAAACTGTATCCTCAATCCTATCAGCGTCCGGCTGGATTGAGCTGGTTGTCGGATGAGGTCAAAATCGAACTATTTTGGACGGGCGAGGATGCGATTGCTTTGGGATGGTTGCTTGACGAATCCTTCAAAATTGATGGAGATGGGCTAATTTCGCTGACTGGATTAATACCAGCCAAAATGGAGTTCCCTGCCCGATTAGCCGTGCATCAAGGGATTATCAAATCTTTTCTACAACATGGGGGATCGAGAAAATCCACAGACAGCACTACCGTTATCTCAATTGACGATAAAGATCTACAAATTAGTTACAAAAAGCTGACTAGCTACGTACACCAGAAGTTCACAAAGGACTTATGCAATCGAAAGGGCAGACTCCAAACTCAACCAATTGGAATTAAGGGTTGGCTTTATCCTGGGGCAAGTGTCCGTCATATCGTCGATGAAAAGTCTACAATTTTCAGAGAGCCGCCAGAATTAGCACTAGCTTTGCTATTTGCACCTTTAGCCTGTCAATTCTTTTTCCTCCCAAACCAAGAAGGTTTTTTCAGCAATCTACGAATAGTTGTGGTAATTCCTGCGATTACTAATCTTGTTGAAGCAGCTAAAAGTTGTTTGTCGATGGTGAGAGTAAATTATCAAGACCGATGTATTCTTCATCCCCAAGAGGCTGGATGGCGATTTTTCGAGCGAGATCGACAGTTAAATAAGAGCGGTAGCGCTCGAATTACTACTTGTCAGATCGTCACTTTCCAAGCAGAGGTATGGGCAAAACAGCTAAAACTCAGAAGTCAGGTGGAAGTCGTAGAAGTTCGAGATGACATCCTCGATCGATATCAGCAACTAACAGCTAAACTATCTACCAATCGGGTGGTAACAACTAAAAATGAAGAACACTTTTTAGTAGCTACTAAGATTCATAACTTAATAGTCGTGAATATTGTTGTTGGTTCTCCTTTTTTCAAAGGACTATCTCAAATCGTCACCGATCCTAACTGGGCTCTCCTCTGAAAACAGGGTAAAATGTAGCGACAGCTACATTTTACCCTCATGCTGGCTATGGACTTTCACCTGAATTCTCTTCTTAATTTGTCTCAAGCTACAGTTTTCACTTGTTATCA
>JANPJH010000148.1:0-9622 GCA_031425415.1 Chamaesiphon sp. VAR_61_metabat_425
ATTCACTCATGGGGAATGATGGATTATAAACGATCGGCGAGACCCGCCCATCAATGACGATCGCAATTAACGCCCCTGGAAAACTTTGGTCGTATATCGATCTATGTCCAAGCTGCACTGATTGCGGTTTGTCGGGATGCTAACACATCTCGATCGAAATAAGTAGGCTGAATATTATTGGCTGATAATTGCCAATCCCTACCAGCCGGATTGTCACGCCTGTGGCGCTAATTTGGGACATTTCCCGTTGCAACCATCAAGCATATTCCAAACTGTCAAAATCACCCAGTTGGGGACAAATAGCCATTAGCAGTCGAGGAGATGACTCACAGCCACTCAGAATTGGGACAATCTCGCCATCGCTGACTCGCTCTCGATTTGTTTGGGTGAAAATTTCATAGGGATTCATGGGATTTTAACTAGATATAGAGAACCGATCGAATTTGTGGCTGTGGAGGTTTCTGCTGCCCTTTACCCATCTTAAAATTATTGACGAGCGTCCAGCGGGAGTTCGCCAAATAATAACGAGAGGAATAAATCGGCCACAAAAATTGTGATTCCAGAGATTACTACTGCGGCTGTAGCTGACTCACCGACTTGCCTAACCCCACCGTATGTAGTCATCCCCCAACCACAGCCGATCGTGCCAATCATACTACCAAAAATTAACCCCTTGAGCCAAAGACCGATCAAATCGCTCGGTAATAAAAATGTCCGAACAGACTCTAAAAATAGTGTGGGGAGTAATTTATAAAACACAGACGCAGCAAATGTTCCACCTAATACACCAAACACCAAACCTAAGATAATTAAAATCGGCATCATGCAAGCGCAGGCAATCACTCGTGGCAAAATTAAATAATCGATCGGATCGGTTCTGAGGGTATAAAGTGCATCGATCTGTTCGGTAACTTTCATCGCCCCAATTTCCGCTGCAAACGCCGAACCAACTTGTCCAGTGACGACACTAGCGGTCAAAATTGGTGCTAGTTCTCGACAAAAAGCGATCGCAAATGCCCCGCCAACCGAATTAATCGCCCCAAGTTTCTCTAACTGTCTGGCTGTCTGAAGAGTAAAAATCATCCCCGCTAATACATTCACCAATAGCACTGGAATTACTGAAGCTGGGCCAGTTTTGAACAAATGCTCGGAAATTTTGCGCCAGCAAGTCTTACCTTGAATTAGATGTAACCAAACTTGACCAACTAGCAAGAACGTAAATAAAAACCGTCTGTAATCGTAAGGTTTAGAGTTGCCGCCAGATTGGGGTGAAGCCATGTCGAGATGGAGAGAGGGAAAAAACGCCAAAGTCCCAGATAAGCTTGCGGATCTAGAGAGATTGAATCAGCAATCTCTACCCTAGAATACCGAATTTAGCTACACGACGGCTGAAGATTTGTGCTTCATAACTTGGTTGACGGATTTCCACCCAGGAAAAACGCACTATCATCACCCCAAAACCTATGATAGAGTCAATACAAACAGATTTGAACCTAGATTAGCAGAGGATTTAGAATGGTTGACACTGGCGATCGCAGTAATAACGGCAAACGGAAACTCTTTTCTTTGTTGTGCCACGGCTCGATTTTTTTAGGTTTCTTGGTTATTCCTTCCGCGATTCCATTGGCTATTCTACTGCTCTTTGACGACCCGGTGATCAAGGCAACTGCCAAGGAAACACTCAATTATCACTTTAATATTTGGTTGTACGGTGCAATTACGGCGGCATTGGTTGTGTTCTTCACGGCCTTGATTATTACAATTCCATTGGCATGGGTGGTAGGAGGACTATTTTCGATCTTCCATTGGATACCACCAATTTTTGGAGTTTTGGCAACCTTAGATAAGCCGAATGAAACATATCGCTATCCCTTTATCTGGCGGTTGCTGTAGATAAACTAAGAAATATTTATACTTATCTGCTTAGTTAAACCGATAAATTTAGGGTAGGGGTAATTCATCAATTACCCCTACCCTGAGTTGTAGATTCTTATGCTGTGGTTAAAAACTTAGCAGCAGCAGCTTTGAGCGTGGCAGCTTTATCAGTTTGTTCCCACGGTAAATCGAGATCGTCACGACCAAAATGACCGTAAGCAGCCACATCTTGATAGAAGCGACCGTTGCGCTCTGCGGGTAAATTCCGCAGGTTGAAGGTGGCGAGAATTCCCTCTGGGCGCAATTCAAAATTCTCTTCGATCAGCTCGAAGATTTGGTCGTCGCTAATAATGCCAGTGCCAAAAGTTTCGACTAAAATACTGACGGGACTAGCAACGCCGATCGCATAACTGAGTTGCACTTCACATTTGGTAGCCAAACCAGCCGCGACCACATTTTTGGCGACATGACGGCAAGCATAAGCTGCTGAGCGATCGACTTTGGTCGGATCTTTGCCAGAGAAAGCACCACCACCATGACGGGAGTAACCGCCGTAGGTATCGACAATAATTTTCCGCCCAGTCAAACCAGCATCACCTTGGGGTCCACCAATCACAAACTTACCCGTCGGATTGACGAGGAAGTGCGTGTTCTCATCTGGTTTAACGTCTAAATCGGCAAAGACAGGTAAAACTACAAATGTCCAGAGATCGGCTTTAATTTTAGCCTGAACGCCAGCATCATCAGTGATATCGCCAATAGCTGCATCATGTTGGGTCGAAACCAAAATGGTATCGATCGCGACCGGTACACCATTTTTATATTCAACGGTAACTTGAGTTTTACCATCGGGACGGAGATAGGGTAGCTCACCAGTCTTGCGGACAGCAGACAGGCGACGGGCTAATCGGTGGGCAAGACCGATCGGTAATGGCATTAATTCGGATGTTTCGTTGCAAGCATACCCAAACATAATCCCTTGATCGCCAGCCCCAGTCTGGTCGAACAGATCGTTAGTGGTACTATCATTCCGATTTTCTTGCGCGGTATTGACACCTTGAGCGATGTCTGGCGATTGTTGATCGAGGGCAATTAATACTGAAGCACTGTTAGCTGAGAAACCGTTATCAGCGTTGGTGTAACCGATTTCAGCGATTTTTTTCCGAGCGAGGTCGATATAATTGACGGTAGCCTTTGTGGTAATCTCACCCGTAATGAGAACCAATCCGGTGTTAACGACAACTTCTGCGGCGACCCGGCTGTATGGATCTTGAGCTAGTAAGGCATCTAAAATTGTGTCAGAGATCTGATCGCAAATTTTATCTGGATGGCCTTCCGTGACAGATTCCGAAGTAAAAAGGTATCTACGAGACAAGGAACAGTCCTCCTTCTGGTACTGGCTAATGTTAGCCTATATATTTACACAGTGCCCACAAATTAATTCAAAACCCGACCATTTTCGGATTCGATTTGTTAGCACTGGATATAGCTGCTGTTAATCTACACTAAATTGAACCAGGAGAACCAAAAATTGTTGACACTTGGGGTAAATATCGACCATGTTGCCACCATTAGGCAAGCCAGACGGACTGTAGAACCAGATCCAGTGGCGGCGGCGGTGTTGGCAGAACTAGCAGGTGCCGACGGGATTACCGCCCATTTACGGGAAGATCGGCGGCACATGCAGGATCGGGATATCCGCCGGTTGCGAGAAACCGTCCGAACTCGCTTGAATCTAGAAATGGCAGCGACAGATGAGATGGTGCAAATCGCCCTAGAGATTAAGCCAGATTATGTCACCCTCGTACCAGAGCGGCGGGAGGAAGTAACGACTGAGGGCGGACTAAATATCGTCGGACAGATCGATCGGCTAAAATCAGTAATAGACAAGTTGCAATCGGCTGGGATGCCTGTTAGTCTCTTTATCGACCCAGAACCCGCCCAAATTGACGCATCAGCCCTGGTCAAAGCTCAATTTATTGAATTACACACCGGACGCTATGCTGAGGCGAAAGAGCCAAATCACAGGCAAAAAGAACTAGCGATGTTAGCTCGTGGGTGCGACTATGCAATTGCCGCTGGGCTACGGGTGAATGCGGGACATGGATTGACTTATCAAAATGTCTACCCGATCGCCTGTTTACCCGGTATGGAAGAATTAAATATCGGACATACTATCATCAGTCGATCTGTCCTCGTCGGCATCGATCGAGCCATCCGCGAAATGAAAGCTGCCATGCGCGGACAATAACAACCAATCAGAATTTAAAGAATTGAAAGATTGACAGGATTCGGTTTTCCCCCAACTCCCAACTCCCAACTATGAAAACTTACTACTACTTACTCGCCAGCTACAAATTCTTACGAGAAGAAGAAGACCTAGATGAAGTGTTTAACGAGCGCATCCGCAACTATCACGAACAAGAGAAAGAAATTGATTTTTGGATGATTGATCGACCAGCCTTTCTTGATGCGCCAGAACTAGCCGAAGTCAAGGCTAAATGCCCTCAACCAGCCACGGCGATCGTTTCTACCAATAAGCAATTTATCACTTGGTTAAAGCTGAGATTAGAGTTCGTTACTACTGGTGAATTTTCAGCTCCATCGACAACTATTCCCGATCCATTGGCATCTTTAGTTGCCATTTAGCATCAATAAAAAATCGAGACGACGGGTGGGTATCACCCGTCGTCTCGCTCCTCAATTTAACCTCAATCTACCAGCCGATCGATCTGCGGAAATTATCGATCGTCCGGTTGGTGTCATTAACGGTATCGGTGACACTATTGACAGTATCAGTTACCCGCCGTACAGAGTTTAGAGTTGCGCGAATATCATCAATTTTGTCGCGGGGATCTGGCTCTTTACTGGCGATATAAGGTGCGCCAGCTTCGGGAGCAGGAGATTTATCGATCGCTAGCACATCAGGATCGATGCCGACAGCATCAGCTTTTTGGAGAAAAGTAGCGATCGGTACGGCATAATTAAAGCCAGGTTTGATTTTAGCTGCCAACCCGATCGCCGCTTCTTGGCTCAAACCCGACTCCATCAGTTGACGAGCATCTTCCTTATCACCCATGCCATGAATCCCCACCAATCTTCCCGCAGTATCCAAAACTGGGCAACCACTCATCCCTGCGCGAGTAACGTTGGTATAGATCATGCTATAGCCGCTCAGTGGTTTCGGCAGAAACCCTGAGATACTTCCACTCGTAAATTGGCGGATCAGTTCACCACCAGCCGCGTTACCTACCGCTCCATTTGATGGCCATCCAGAGACAAATACATCTTGTCCTTCATTAGTTCTCGATGTCCCAATTTTGGCAACTGGATAACTTTTATCACTAGTGAATTTAACAATTGCGAGGTCGGCTCCGGGTACCCGCTTAATCTTGCTATAATCCACACCATAGGCTTGTTTATCGGCCGTCACCAGTCTAAAATCATCTTGTTGTCTTACTACATGTTCGGCAGTCAAAATATAGTAAGTATTCCCAGTTTTGTGAATTATTACCCCAGAACCATGACCGCGTTCACCTCTAATCAATACAGTTACTTCGCGAGCAATGTCATTAACTTTGGTACCAGGGAGTGCGCGGGCAACATTGGGTATTGTAACTACGATCGCACTAATAACCGCCGTTCCTGCCAACATTGCTGTTAAGTGATGAGTCCGCATATATTAATTTAATAATGTGTAGAGATATCTATACCAACCTTCTACAACATGTATAGCCTACTTTTCCGAAATTTCCGGAAATCGAATAAAAGTTTAATATCGCTGGCACAGAATGAGCGATCGGCTCAATTTAGTTAAACTGTGAATAGTTTGCTAACTTCAATGTGGAGATCGGGAAAACATAAGGGAGAAATAGTGCCAGTGGCTAATCTAACTTTCGATCGATAGATATTGTTTGCAGAACCTCTTTGCGTAATCCCCAGGTCGCGAAATACAATTAGCTCTGATAATTGTAAATTGACTACCCAATACTCCTCAATCCCCGCTTCGGCATAGACTCGTTTTTTATCGTTTAGGTCTTTTTTTAGCGTAGTATTTGCATATTCGATTAGCCAAAAGATATCGGCTGGATAAGGATGGTGGGTTAGGTATTGACGACTTGGTGCGCGGACAATGGCAATATCTGGCTCTGGCTCGGAGTCATTAGGAAGCGTAATTGGATGAGCTTCGCGGACTTCAGCTCGATCGCCTAACAATATTCTCAGGTATTTAATTGATTCGGTACAATAAACTGCATGAGGCATTCCCTCTGGTGGCATGTCTACGATAATTCCCTCTAATAACTCCACTCGTCGATCGTCCAGTAGTCCGGTTTCTACTAATTGATGATATTGAGCGATCGTCCATTTGGCGGTAGTAAGTGTCATCGCGGATGTCCTCGAACTCTAGACTAGTTTAACAAATATGTAATATGTATTGGTACGTGGGGAAACAGATCGAGTCTCAAACCATCGAGTTAGACCTTAATGAACCTGGATTATTATATGGGGCGACCGTTTTTACAACTTTGAGAACCGATACGCCAACTATTTACGCTCTGCACTGCGATCGATTACAATCCTCTCTCTCAGAGCTAAATTGGTGTCAGCCTAATTGGGCACAAGTTCGATCGGGTGTCGAATACCTAGCTCCACATTTCCCCGTACTGCGAATTACGATCTTTCCCGATGGCAGAGAATTAATTACCGGACGAGAATTACCGCCGAAGCTGGCGACTTGGCAACGGGACGGCGTAACGGTAATGATTGCAGATCGACAATTCACGCGATCGCTCCCCCAACACAAAACAGGCAATTACCTCGCTCCCTGGCTAGCTCTGCAACAAGCACGAAACAACAATATTCAAGAGGCAATCTTAACCACCGAGCGCGGTGATTGGCTGGAAACTACTACGGGAAACCTGTGGGGTTATCGGGAGGGGTGCTGGTATACGCCACCTTTAAGTGCGGAAATCTTACCAGGCATTGCTCGATCGCAAATCCTGCACTGTCTCTACGAACAAAATCAGCCAGTTGTTGAAATCGAGTGGAAGACTAGTTTAGTCACAGATTTAGAGGCGATCGGCTACAGTAATTCGGTAATCCACCTAATCCCGATTCATACTGTTCTCACTCCTGTGGGTAGACTAGAGTATGAGGCTCAGCACCCCATGATGCAACAATTAAGACATCAGTTGACAGTTGACAGTGAAAATCGCGGTTAGTTGTGCTGCAATGCAAAAAAGCGGTTTCCTTCACCTTCCACCGATCCCCATTGTTAAGGAATTTTCAATTCCCCCTATCAATCAAATGAGAGAAAGGTTAACATAAGTTAATAGAAAGAAAAACTACGCCAAGTTTATATAAGGCGCAGACTGGAAAAAACCAGTCACCAGACACTGATATAGGAGAATATAAGCGTGAATAATAAGCGGTGGAGAAATGCCGGACTGTACGTCCTGTTGGCGGTTGTAGCGATCGCCTTGGCAACCACATTTTTAGAAAAACCAACCCCAGCCCAGAAGCCTCTTAAATACAGTCAATTTATCCAGCAAGTCAAGCAGGGTGAAATTGAGAACGTTGGTTTGAGTGCCGATCGCAGCCGAGCATTAGTCCAGGCTAAAGATGGCACGAAAATGACTGTCAACTTGCCCCCTAATGACAATCAACTCGTGAGCATCCTCACCAGTAATGTCAAGGGCAACATTTATGTTCTACCCCAGAATGATGAAAGTGTCTGGTTCCGGGTATTAAGCAGCTTATTCTTCCCCGTCTTATTATTGGTCGGTTTATTCTTCCTGCTCCGTCGCGCTCAGAGTGGCCCAGGTAACCAAGCGATGAACTTTGGTAAATCCAAAGCCAGAGTCCAGATGGAACCCCAAACCCAAATCACTTTTGGGGACGTAGCCGGAATCGACCAAGCTAAGTTAGAACTCAATGAAGTCGTAGACTTCCTCAAAAATGCTGATCGCTTTACTGCCCTCGGTGCCAAAATTCCCAAGGGTGTCCTGTTAGTCGGCCCTCCAGGTACTGGTAAAACCCTCCTCGCCCGTGCTGTGGCGGGTGAAGCTGGCGTACCCTTCTTCAGTATTTCGGGTTCGGAATTCGTCGAAATGTTCGTCGGTGTGGGTGCCTCCCGCGTCCGTGACTTATTTGAGCAAGCAAAAGCTCAAGCTCCTTGTATCGTCTTCATTGATGAAATCGACGCAGTTGGTCGTCAACGGGGCGCAGGCATGGGCGGTGGTAACGACGAACGGGAACAAACCCTGAACCAATTACTCACCGAGATGGACGGATTTGAAGGGAATACGGGGATTATTATCATCGCCGCCACGAACCGTCCTGACGTACTCGACTCCGCGCTGTTACGTCCAGGTCGATTCGATCGTCAAGTAGTGGTAGATCGTCCCGATTACGCTGGTCGTCTAGAAATTCTCCACGTTCACGCTCGTGGTAAAACTCTCGCCAAAGATGTCGATCTCGAACGCATCTCTCGCCGGACACCTGGATTTACAGGTGCAGATTTAGCCAACCTCTTAAACGAATCGGCAATTCTCGCCGCCCGTCGCAGCCTCACCGAAATCTCGATGGATGAAGTGAATGACGCGATCGATCGGGTCCTCGCTGGCCCTGAGAAGAAAGATCGGGTGATGAGCGAGAAACGCAAAACCCTCGTTGCTTATCATGAAGCTGGTCATGCCCTAGTTGGTGCTCTAATGCCTGACTACGACCCCGTGCAGAAGATTAGCATCATCCCGCGCGGTCGGGCTGGTGGTCTGACTTGGTTTACACCGAGCGAAGATCGGATGGAGTCTGGTTTATACAGTCGCTCCTATCTCCAAAATCAAATGGCTGTAGCCCTTGGCGGTCGGATTGCTGAAGAAATCATCTTTGGCGAAGAAGAAGTCACCACTGGTGCATCCAATGACCTCCAACAAGTGGCGCGTGTCGCTCGTCAAATGGTGATGCGGTTTGGGATGAGCGAAAAACTTGGTCCTGTCGCCCTCGGTCGTCAGCAAGGTAACATGTTCCTCGGTCGCGATATCGCTTCGGAACGGGACTTCTCAGAAGAAACTGCTGCGGTCATCGATGATGAAGTCAGTCAGTTAGTCGCTGAGGCTTATCGTCGGGCTAAGGATGTTTTAATTACTAACAAACAGGTGTTAGACAAACTTGCCAACATGTTGGTAGATAAAGAAACTGTTGATTCGGAAGAACTTCAGGACTTACTCGCTACTAATGATGTGAAAATGGCGGCGATCGCGTAGTCAGTTACCCCTTCGGCTACGCTCAGGGTGAATATTTTTAATCTAAAAAGCCTATGCTAAACTTTTGCTAGTTAGTGTAGGCTTTTTAGTCGATCGACTACTTGAGAAATTTAATCTCGATCGATTCGATATATAGTGAGAGATTAAAAATAGTCAGTACAGAAGTAAATAGCTTTAACTCTCTTCAGTAGATAGATTGAGGGTTGTAAGTAGAGACAGCGGGAAGAACATCTCTTAACATTTCAATCGACAAAAGCTTTGCCCAACTATCAAAAATTTAGGGTGGCTTTTTCAGAGCAGGATTAGTGGGACTTAAACAAAATCAAGCCCAAATCAAGCCCAAATTGGCTTGATGAGCGGCAAAGACATCGATGTTCTGAGTCAGCCAATTAAAGAAGCGAAAAGACATAGCTGTCCGAAAGGCGGCCAACGCATCAGCAAATGTTTCTAAAGATTTAGAAGCCCATCGCCGCCGAAATCCT
>JANPJH010000149.1:0-8364 GCA_031425415.1 Chamaesiphon sp. VAR_61_metabat_425
AGTGCGATCGATAGTTTGGCAGCACTAGCCGAATCAGTCCATCCCCAAGAAGTCGAATATTTACAAGATTTACTCCGACAATTCGATCGCACAGGGGAAGATACTAAATGCGCCCAATTCTTAAAAGTACTCAGGTGCGAACTTCAAGCGCGAGATAGTGCGATCGTTTTTACTCAATATACCGACACGATGGACTATCTCCGCGAATTCCTCCAAGCCAGTTTTGGCACGACGGGAGTAGCCTGTTATTCTGGGCGAGGAGGAGAACTTTATCAAGATAGTCAATGGAAAATTGTCCCTAAAGAGAAGATTAAAAGTCTGTTTCGCGATGGCAAAATTGATATTCTCCTCTGTACGGAATCTGCTAGTGAAGGCTTAAACCTCCAAACTTGTGGTGTCTTAATTAACTACGATCTCCCCTGGAATCCCATGCGGGTAGAACAACGGATTGGGCGGATCGATCGAATCGGACAGCGTTATCCTACCGTCCGCATTCACAACTTCTACTACGATGGCACAGTCGAAGCAAAAGTCTATCGCCGTCTCCGCGAACGCATCGATGCCTTTGCCACCGTAGTGGGCAACCTCCAACCAATTCTCGCCCAAGTCCCCACCTTCATCGAACGCGCCGTCATGAGTGCCGATCCGGAAGAAGAAGATGTACTATTGTCCGAATTTGAACAGATCCTCGACACCCCTCCACTCCGCCCTGCACTCGACGAAATGCTCGAAGCCGATGTCCGTGCCGATTTAGCAGAAACCAGCCGTCCTTTTGCCCCTACAACTCTGACTAACGATCGTACTGAGGCTCTATTCACTTCTTCCGTAACGCTCAAATCCCAAGGAGTTGAATTCATCTCTCAAGGCGATCGCTGTTGGCAACTTATTTTGAAAAATAAGCCCTATTTAGTTACTTTTCACCCCGAAATATTTGAAGAGCGATCATCCTCACTCCGCCTATTAGCCTTCGGCGATCCTTTATTCGATCGGTTACTTGCTCTTACCGTAGTTCAAACTGATTCGATCGAGCTATGAGTCAAAATGCTGAAACCTGCAAGCCTTACTAAGTCAGTCATTGAGTTTACACGCCATTTTCCTGTCAAAAAACCTGCTGTGTTGCTTTTTTGGATAAAAACAGGTTAACAGTTTTCCCTCTCTTTTCTCTCCAAACTTATTGTTCATCAGCTTTTACTCGCGTTCTTATGGACTTTTGTCCGTCAATCAGGTTGACAGCTAAGGCTGTGCTGTTAAAAATGTCCTAAAAAAGGCTCATTTAGGGTGAAACACATAAATGGAGTGTGAATTCACACATCAACGTCCAAGGGGATAAATCCCCCTTCGACTCAACCAAGCCTAACCCACAAACGGTTGACCGATCGAGAATACACATCTAGAATATAGAAATGGTCTGGCTGCGACGTTGGTGACTGCCAATAACGTTTTTTGATCTATGCTTGACTTTTATACGGGAATCAATGTAGTTCTAGCGGCGGTAAACTGGACAAGTATCCAGAAACCTATATGCACTAACTTCCGATACCCACCTGGTTTTAACCAGGTCATAAACTGAGGTAAGACGGCGTTGCGGTTGACCTATTAATTTTAGCTTTAGGGTTGCTGGGCGGAGCCGAAGCAGCCCTGTTCTCCTAGTCCTCAATTCTTAATTTTCTTCTGTGGCTGAGGAATGCCAAATACCCACTTATCATTGCGGCGTTGAAATGTGCGGTCGCCTGTAGGTAAAAATTTTAATAGTAATAGTCCATAGAACTCGTTCTTTCACCTAATATTGGCTGGCTACGCTCCACATCAATAGCCTCGTTGGTAGATAATCGATCGGCTGGATGTAACACTGGAACTTGGCGACACCATCGATCGAAATGCTGTTGAACTTGAAATCGATCGGTAATAAGTTGTCGATCGATCGGTTCTATGTGATGAATTTAGCTACACCAGCGTTCGATCGATAGTGGATAGTGAATAGTGAATAGTGGAATGAAGACAAAGAAACAATTCGGACAACACTGGTTGCGAAACGAGCAGGTACTCGACAAAATCATCAAAGCAGCCCAGATCGCACCTACCGATCGCATCCTGGAAATTGGCCCTGGAACTGGAATTCTTACCCGCAGACTGATTGCAGCGGCGAGCGCGGTTGTGGCGGTAGAGATCGATCGAGATTTGTGCGCGCTCCTCGTCAAAAAGCTGGGTAATGTCGATAACTTTCTCCTGCTCCAAAATGATTTCCTCAATCTTGACGTAGCTAGCAGCCTCACCGACTTTCCCAAGTTCCAAACCGCCAATAAAGTCGTTGCGAATATTCCTTATAATATTACTGGGCCGATCCTCGAAAAGCTGCTCGGTAACATCCTCCACCCCTCCCCCCAACCATTCGACTCGATCGTCTTATTAGTTCAACGCGAAGTAGCCGACAGGCTATATGCCAAACCCAGCACCAAAGCCTTCGGAGCCTTATCAATTCGCGTCCAATATTTAGCCCACTGCGAACTAATTTGCCCCGTCCCGGCGCGGGACTTTTCCCCGCCACCCAAAGTTGATTCCGCCGTCGTCCGGCTGACTCCCAGAAAATTAGCCCTCACCGCCAACAATCCCAAATTATTAGATAATTTAGTCAGGCTGGGCTTCAGCACCCGCCGCAAAATGCTCCGTAACAATCTCCAAAGCGCGATCGATCGCGACGCACTAGCACAACTACTCATATCTCTAAATATCAGTACTGAAACTCGCGCCGAAGATCTGAGTTTAGAACAATGGATTCAATTATCGAACTTAGTGAATAGTTACGGGTCTGTAGAGGTGGATTTAGGTAATTAACCACAATAGCACCATAAATTAAGAACAAAACCTGCCCAACCCACAAATCAAGATGAAAAACACCCACACGGATAAATCGGCGAGTAAATCCAAATGAAATCTTATACATTATTAGCTCCCGCCAAGATTAACTTACACCTAGAAATTATCGGGATCAGACCCGATAACTATCACGAACTAGTGATGATTATGCAAACCATCGATTTAGCCGATCGAGTCGAGCTAAGATCCCACAATACCGATGAAATCATTCTCCACTGCGCTCATCCCCGCGTACCAGTCGATCGAACTAACTTAGCCTATCGAGCTGCCGAACTAATGCAGCAGCAATTTCCCGACGCTTTCGCCAGATATGGTGGTGTCGAAATCACCCTCCACAAACACATTCCGATCGCCGCTGGCTTGGCTGGTGGTTCCGGTAACGCCGCCGCCGTCCTCGTCGGGGTTGACTTACTCTGGGACCTCGGACTTACCCAAACCGACCTGCAAACATTGGGGGCAAAATTAGGCTCAGACGTGCCCTTTTGTATTACTGGGGGAACTGCCATCGCCACAGGTAGAGGCGACGCGATCGCCCCCCTACCCAGCTTAGAAGGGATATATGTGGTACTCGGTAAATATCAAAGTTTAGAGGTATCAACGCCGTGGGCGTATGCCACCTATCGAGAACAATTCGGACATGAGTACGAACACGAACCAGCCAACCTTGCCGAACGCTCTCATCACGTTCATTCAGGAGCCTTAGTACAGGCAATCGTCGCTAAAGATCCAGTTAAAATTGGCAAACTGCTATACAACGATCTCGAAAAAGTAGTCTTACCTGCCCATCCACAGGTGCGTCAATTACGGGCAGAATTTCACCGTCACCCTAATTTAGGCACAATGATGTCGGGTTCAGGACCAACGGTATTTAGTCTAACGAAGTCCCTCGCTCAAGCTGAAGCAATTTATCATCAAGTCCGCGCCACGAGTACCGACCCCGATCTAGAATTATTTGTAACCCAGTTTTGCGATCGAGGCGTAAGGGTAATTTAGCGATCCAGAAATTTTCCCCAATCCCGGGCGGCACAAATTTCGCCAGTATCCAGATCCTCCTATCCGGTGGTACAGCAACCCTCACTCCCAACTCCCATGACACAACAAACAACACCCGAAAACTCATTACCCAGCCCCTTCCGCTGCTTGACAGGTTCCCTAATTGCTGGCGTGATGTCCTTCGCCATGTATACAATGACTAGTAATATTGCAACGACATTTGCAACTAAACCGATGGGTCATAAGACGACAATGGCGATTAATATTGCTACCGCTGTCCGCACACTGGTTGTCGGCTCCACCGCGTTAGCGACAGCCGTATTTGGGATTATTGCGGTTGGATTAGTCGCGTTAGCCATTCAAGTTGCCCGCAATGGCACTCAACCGCGCCAAAAGATCAGTTAAATGGTTAAATCGGTTTTGAGAACGGAACTCCACCCGCGAATTATGGGCACAATATGGACAGGTTTGCGAATATGTTGAAATAGTTACTAAATGTATAGCAAAAAGGGGTTAGTTTCGGTAGTAATAACAATTCAAACTAACTTTAATCAGTAAGATATGTTGTATATGCAATCGATCGTATGGGGTTAGCCAAATCGATCTACTCAGTAAATAGTCCAGATATTCAGCCGCTCGATACAATCGCTGCTTCGATTACTGATGTCAACGCCGAACGGTGGATGGTGGAGCAGCTACTGGCGATTGGAACCGCTCTATCCGATCGTCTAAATTTAGCAGAACTCCTCGACCTAATTTTGGTCAAGAGTCGAGAAATTACCTGTAGTGATGCGGGTAGCATCTACTTGGTAGATCGCAGTGGGAGCGAGCCAAAGCTAGTATTTAAAGCTGCTCAAACTGATTCATTACCCAATCTTTCCTTCGAGGAAGTGAGTATTCCCATCGATCTCCACAGCTTAGCTGGCTATGTCGCGACAACTGGAGAAAGTCTGAATATTCCCGATGCTTACGACCTACCGAGCAATGTCTCTTATCAATTCGATCGACATTTCGATCTAAAATTTGCCTATCGTACTGTTTCTGTCTTAGTCTTGCCGATGCAAAATCGGGAGGGGGAGACGATTGGCGTATTGCAACTGATCGATCGCAAATGCCAAGCCGATCTCCAGATTACCCCAGAGAATGCCCTGTCGATTACCCAACCATATTCCGACTGGGAGCAACAAATTATGCGTTCCCTGGCTTCCCAAGCGGCGATTTCGATCGAACGCAACCATTTACTCGAAAGTATCGAGGAACTGTTCGCCGGATTTGTGACAGCCGCCGTCCAAGCGATCGAAAATCGCGACTCTACTACAGCGGGACATTCGGAGCGAGTCGCTAGTTTGAGTGTGCGGTTAAGTCAAGAAGTCAGCGGAGTCGAGTCTGGTATCCTTAGATCGATCCGGTTTGACGATCGACAGATTCAAGAAATCCGCTATGCTGCGCTACTCCACGACTTTGGCAAAATCAGCATTCCCGAATCGATCGTTCAAAAAGAAAAGAAACTCTATCCCCACCAATTCGCCGAACTCCGACACCGCTTTACTTTGATGCGGCGCACCTGGGAAGTTGAATGTGCGGAACAAAAATTTGCCTACTTGCTCAATTCACCCCTCCAGCATCGCCATCAATCGGGTGATAATTGCCCCCATTGTATTCATCTGAGTGGATTCGATCGAGAGTTAACGGCTAAACTCGATCGCTTACAAGCCTACTGGGAGCTATTGAATAAACTCAATCAACCAGATGTGATTCGGACGCAGGAATTCACCGACACATTAGATACAATTACTCAAGATCTCCATCAACTATCACAATATACCTATCGGGATCTAGATGGTAATTTACAACCCCTACTCACCGCCGCTGAGATCGAACAACTACTAATCCCGCGAGGCTCTCTAACCGCAGCAGAGCGATTTATCGTCGAGTCCCACGTCGAGCGAACCTATGATTTTCTCCGCCGCATCCCCTGGACAAAACATCTCCAAAATGTCCCCAAAATTGCTGGCTCCCATCACGAAAAACTCGACGGAAGTGGTTATCCGCATGGGCTAACTGCTGCGGAAATCCCGATCCAAGCCCAGATTATGACGATCGCCGATATTTACGATGCGCTCACTGCCAGCGATCGACCTTACAAACCCAAATTATCACTCGATCGAACCTTGGCTATTTTGCATCAAGAAGCTGCCGCAGGCAAGATCGATCGCGATCTGTTAGCCCTATTTGAACAGCGTCAAGTTTATCGCATCTTAACTGATGGCTAGAATTTACATCGTCTATTCCAACAGAGATCGCTACTCCCGAACCTAACACGATCGAGGATGGTGGAGTCGGGCAAACTCCACCATCTAACTTTAGGTTATTGATTAAACATGCCTACGGTTCCACAAAAGCATCAACATTTCCATCCGGTTGGAGCAACACCCGAATTTTTTGGTCGCTGTTACCTGCTGCGGCTGGCGAAACTAGCTTTTGACCTGGTTTAAGCACCCCGGTTTTCTTGAGATATTCTGTCGCTGCCTCGCCTTGGGGATTTACGCTCCGTACTACACCACTTTTGCCACTGACTTGAACAACGTACTGAAGTGGATTGGATTGATTAGGATCGGCTTGCCATTTACCTTGGAAGTAGCGTTTGGTTTCTTGGAGCGAGGGACTATCAAACGGATCGGGGTTAGCTGAATTGCGGCCAACATTGGATTGAGTCTGTGGTTCGGGAATAATTGGCTGATTTTGGACTTCGGTGCCTTCGCTACTGGTGGATGGAAGTGGGCCGATGATATTGGGATTGGAATTGGGGGCAGGAATAATTTGCTCGACGCTGCTGGGTGGTGTTGTTATAAATGGGCTAGGAGGTTTAACAGTTGCCGCTTTGGGCTTGGTTGCCATTGCTGTCGGTTTAATTTTCGGTTGAGTGGCTTTTTTCTGAACTGTCGGTTTGAGTGGGGTGGGATTGATCCGTTCGACAACAGCAATTTCGGCTGGGCTAAAGGGGACTGGGGCTGGAACCGGACTAACATTAGCTCGGTTCATCGATATATATGGTGGGATGACTGTCGATTTTTTTCCGATCGATACTTTACCCGGATTGACTTTTTCGATCGAGTTAATTCTGTCACTAGGTTTGCCAACTTTAGGTGCCGTAGCAATTTTAGCTGGGGAAACTGGTAGAGTGGTGGCGGGATTATTGCGGTTGGAACGAGTCGGCTGGGTTGTACCGAGCGATGGCGCGATCGTTGAGGGCACCGAGGGCGTATTCAGTGGGTTGGGGGCAATGCCTGACAGGCTATCTTGCGCGGGCGCACTGGCGATTGCTGGTGGTAACTGCTTGCCGCTCGGAGCCTGAGGTTGCGAACCTTGCACTGTACCCAGCACCGTCGGTGGTAGTGGAGCAATCCCAATTTTGTCAGTATTTACCGACATCTGTGCGCCTGGAACTGTAGAACTAGTTTGAGTTTGGGGCGGTTGAACTGATTGTTGTTCCCAGGGTTTGGGGAGATTGGCACCAGTTGATTCACTGCTAGTTTCTGGGCCAGAAGTAGCTGATTCTTGTCCGGGTAGGCGAGACATGACCGATTTTTTGGCAGCGTCTAAATCGGTTGCTTTAAAAGCTGGCAGTTTGACACTAGCGGTCAAATCTTTGAGTGAATTCGATTTGGAACCAAATAAGAGCAACGGTACACCTACCGCTAAAGCTGCTGCGGCTGCCCAGGGGATGACTGACAAAAAGGCTGGGCGAGAATCCCCATTAGCGTAGTCGTAGGCTTGACTGGTCGATCGATTAGAAGCGGTGGGCAAGTTAGGTAGATTGGGAATTCCAGAGATGGGGGCGAATGTCTCTGGTGCTGGGGGACTAGTTGAGGTCGCCGCGCCAATACCTTTACGGTAGGTAGTGGTATTCATTGTTGCCGTAGATTCAGCAGTTGGAGTTTCCACCGGAGGTGTTGAGGCTGTGGCTGGTTTTGGATTGGCAACAGCGGCGTACTCATCGAGGGTGGTAGAGAGATCGAAAAGTTGGATGGCGGAAAGGGTAAGAACCTCACCAGAACTCGAAGTTGCGAGACTACCCAAATGAAGTTTGTGGTCGAGGGAACGATCTCCAGCCGTGAGATATGGTGATGTGGATGTGGGCTGAATGACGCGATCGGTAGGTGTAGTTGTAGAAGTTTCAGCCTGATTTCGATCGAATTGGTTCGCCCCAACACTGTCTGAATTTGATCGACCGAGTAACTTCGAGATATTCTTGGCAGATAAAGGACTAGTTGATGGCACATCATCGGCTTTTGTCGCTGGAGTCGATTGGGCTGAGCCAGTGCGTAAGCCTGGTAAATTCTGCATCAATCCCGCTCGAGTGGATTGCTTTCCAGGATTAGGATCGACCCGATTAGATGCAGCAATATTTGCTCGATCGATTGCGGGGGGCTGTGGGGCTGTGGTTGGGTTGTGAGTATCAACTGGTAGCGGAAACTTGGCAACTAGCTCGGCAAC
>JANPJH010000150.1:0-20531 GCA_031425415.1 Chamaesiphon sp. VAR_61_metabat_425
GGGAAAACCAAACATCAAGTGGTGCAGATGAAGTGTCCCTCATGCCAGAGTGAGCAAGTAGCAAGAAACGGCAAAAGCAGATTAAAAGATGGGATCCCAATCCAAAAGTACCTGTGCGGCCGATCAACTAGGTTTCAGGCATAATCTATCTAACAAATAATTACACCTATCTACTTATATCAATCAAAAATTAGAAGTGGACAGAGAAATATGTTGATGGTAATTTAAAAGCTAATTTTATATATAATGAAGGCGGTAGTTGCTTCACCACTATTGAATGCAAATAGTTTCTATTGATAATCCTCAAAGCACATTAACGATTTGTCTGCCTTGCAAGTTGAAGTATGAGCGATCCGCAATTTCATCCTTGCCCAATCTGTACAACTCCAGTCCCTCATTGGGACAGGTATCCACGCGCCGTATGTGGTGCTTGCTATGACAAAGCTTGTGACGATCGAGGGAGAAAGTTGAATTTTGATAATGTTTCAATGAGTGGAGGTTTTGAAGCGATTGTGGCTGACACCAAAGAAAAATATGCGAGTCACATTTGCTACATTGAGGGGGTGGAATGTTGGGCTGATGAGGCTCGATTTGGTGGCATCGCGATTCAACCACACGATCGATAGCGGTTTGAATCATACGACTTGTAAGTTGAAATAGTTTGGTAAAGTTAGCTTAAATACATGACCCTAATTACCGTCGGCGATATTAATATTAACTACCAAATTCAAGGTAGTGGCAAACCGTTACTGATGATAATGGGTTTGAGTTTTAGTCTGCTTGACTGGGGCAAGAAATTCACCGAACTACTCGCTAAACACTATCAACTTATCCTCTTCGATAATCGCGATGCTGGACTCACCAGTCTATCCACCCGCCCCTATACTATCGCCGACATGGCAGATGATGCTGCTGGACTTTTAGACGCATTAAAGATTCCCAAAGCGCATGTATTTGGTGTCAGTATGGGTGGTGTGATCGCACAGAAATTTGCTCTAAAATATCCCGACAAGCTAGACAAACTCATTCTCGGCTGTACAATGGCGGGTGGTAATTGCAGTCAGCTTGGAGATATCAGTGGCGTGATGAATGGTAATCTTTCGGATTTATTATTTACACCTACTTTCATTCAAAATTATCAGCAGGAACTAGCCGAATTTATTGCGACAACAACTCCATTTCACAGTAAAGGTAACGCCTTGGAACGTCAGCTTCAAGCCTTTGCAACGCACGATACTTACGATACTTTGGCTGATATTAAAGCACCTACACTTGTCCTAACAGGAGATAAAGATATTGCGATTCCTCAATCGAATAGCGATCTACTCGCTGCCAAAATTCCAAACTCCAAATTGGAGATAATTGCCGATACCGCTCATGGATTTTCCTATAGCCATCCGGAGACAACAGCCAATTTGATTCACTTCTTTCTACATCAATTACCTAAGACGGAGCAAACAAGCATGGAAGACAAAAGCGAAGCAATCGAAGCAATTAAAGATAGATTTATTGCCTATTCGATCGCATTTAATTCACTAGAGCCAACGAAGGTTTTAGAATTTTTTCACTTACCTGCAATGCTGATGACTTCAAATGAAGTCGCAGTCATGGCGAAACCACTTGAGGTGTTGGGAGTATTTGCGATTTTGATGGATGGCTTAAAAGCACAAAAATTCAAAGAGAGCAAGATTGTCATCCCACTTAAAATTACTCTACTCGGCGAAAATCAAGGACAGGTTATCGCAGTTGCCAAACGATTTAACGATAAAGATGAAGAAATAGAACACTTTGGCTTTACTTATATCCTCCGCAAGGTTCAAGTTAAAGATAAAGATGAATTCACAGACGAGTGGAAGATTATTGCTGGCGTACTTCACGAACCGGAACCGCTCTCTAAATAATGCGATCGAGATCGATCTTCAACTTGAATCGAGAATTCGCTAAATTGAAATATCAATATTTCTAAAAAATAAGCCCACCAGCTAGGTTTCAAACATAACCTATACTTTAAATTCTCGATCAATATCCGTTAAATTTGAACGGCAAATCCCCGACTTATCTGAGAAGTTGGGGATACGTTGGTGCCATCTAATCATCTAATAGCAGTTTTTTGAAGCCAGTATTATTAGGTAGATTCTGGTCTGCCAGAAATTGTTGATAAACTGATTCATCCTGAATTTGCATCTTGACATACTCAGTTTTCGGTAATGTACCCGTTGGCGCATTTGCCCCTCGGTTTGCAGGGTTTGGAACTCCTCCCCCCGTCCTTGCAGTAGCAACCGTCCGACTTTAGAAATCTCTAGCCGCTCGCGCAGCTTGAAGGCATGATAGTTGACGATCTTAATCTTGGCGCGATCGATATCCCCCAACATATCGTTAGGCACCAATTCACGACTGGCATAGTAGCTATCAGGGTCATTCGGTTGGAGTCCCCGCATTCAATGCCCCTCATCATAACAGTTGAGTACCTGTCGAACTCAGGTAAATACGATCGTCAATAAACTCAGGCTGAAATTTAACTGGTGGAGATTCAACCAAGCGTAAATCATCGCTAATTTCAGACTGGCGGCAGCAATTTTTTTCCGGCTAATCTTGCCGACTGCTTGGAGAGATTTTTCATAATTTGCTTGACATTTTTAGCAGTTTGGGATTGGGAAATAGTTGCGTTAGCGATCGACTGAACCAGAAGATCGATTTGTTGGGACACTTGGACAATCGCGGCGAGATTTTGCTTAGTCTCATCGATCGGTTGAGCAATTCGATCGACTTGATGATACTCGGATTCGATCGCTTGTCCGGCTGTCTGGGTATGAGATTGGATCTGCGTAACTAGAGATTTCATCGCCCGTGTCACGGCGGCGGAGCGAGTAGTCAATGTGCCAATTTCTGCGATCGTATATGACAGTTCTCGACCTCTAATCCCGGAGCCTACCGTTTCCGTTTCCAGAAATAGGGCAATTTTTCGGGTTTGGTTGGTAATCTGGTCGATATCTAAAATCGAACTAGCAATTTGATTGGCATAATCCTGAAGCACTTGCATGGCATTGGTACTAGATGAACTCGAACTCTTTAATTTGTCCAAGTCTCCAGTTGTCATAGCGATGGTTGTCTCACCTTGTTGGGCAGTTTTAGTACTAGTTTGAGCCATGTCTACCACCATCCGCGCATTCTCAGCAACCTGTTGGATCGATCGAATCATCTCTTCAACTGACATGAGCGTTTCACCGATTTGGTCAGATTGTCGAATAGAATCGTTAGTCAACCTGTCGATCTGCTGAACTGTGAGTCGGCGAGCCGTCTCCGAGGCATGAGCCATTTGCCGCGCAATGTCAGTTTGACGATATGCTGTACCGATTTCCTCTGTTCTATTCGCCTCTAATCTGGCTAGCATCTGGTTAATTTCCGCAGAGAGAATCCCGATCTCATCCTGCCGATCCTCATCCAACCGTTGCCCCATAATTAGGGCAGTTTCCCCATTGCCAACTTCTTCGACAAAGGTTGCCAACCGCTTGAGTGGCAAGGAAAAAGATCGAGAAATCGGCACGATCGCGATGCCAGCTAGCAATAAAATTATCCCGCCAATCCCATAACCCATCGTCGCAATGCTCCCCGCAGATTGGACTGGTTTGCCCACATAAACCATGCCGATTGGTTTGACTTGGAGATTGAGAATGCGCCGATGGTCGAAGATCGGACTGTAGCTGGTAAAGTAGTCTGTACCAATAATATTGGTTTGACCCGAAAAAATATCGCCCCGATTTAAGACCCGATCGGCAACTTCTTGGGATGCTCTAGTACCGATAGCGCGGGTTTGGCGATCGGTATAGGGGACATTGGTGGAAACCTGCCAATCCTGGGCAAAAATTGTCGCCGTCGTTGCTCCTGTATCCAGGGTAAACCTGTCGATTAGGTCGAAATTACGATTGAGTAAAGTCCCAATCATCGCCATTCCCACTACTTGTCCCCGCACCGTAATCGGTTGAACAGCGATAATCCCCAATCCAGCCTGACCGCGATCGAGATCGTAAGTACCTTCAGGATAAGGCTGTTTAGCTGTTGGCAATCCATTAACTTGCTGCTGTCTGATGCCAATCTTGGCTTGTGCTGACAATCCTAGCCGCTGCCACACTTGATGGGGTAGTAGCTCAATTCCGGCCATTGCACGCCGAGTTTGTAAGGTATCTGTGATAATCGGCACATCGCTCAAACTAATCCCGGCGGGCAAATTCACGGGATGATAGATTGGGACTGGTGGCGTGAGGGGTAATTGTGGATACTGGATCAAGTCACCATCGATCGTCTGAATTCGTTGAGCGACTGTCTTCCCCTTGGCATCTGTAATGAGGTAGAAACTGCGCTCTGGACTCTGCTGGCGAATTAGATCGATCGATTCTAGTAACTGATTCTGTTCGGCTGCGGTAAGTGGTTTGTTGACATCAATTTGGGACAACTCCAAAGATGTCGCCAAGTTTTTAGAGTCAGCGATCAGTTCGGACTTTTGCTCGTTGAGTTTCCCTGACAATAAGGATAGTTCTGACTTGAGGACTTTTTGCAGGCTGGCAATTGATTCAGCTTGAGATACAGCAACAATACTTTGCGTAATCGCGATCGCCGGAATGGCTACACTTCCCAATAGCAGGATTGTTAACTTGTTAATAAATTTTAAGTCACGCCACTTCCGTTTCAACCCAGATGGGGATGTTTTGACTACAGCGGTAGCAGATCTATCCACAAAGATCTGATCCTGTGGGATGGTACTAGATTGCGGATTGTGAGCCTGAAAAGGTTGGGGAGATACCATGAATCGAGCGGTTACAAAGGAACGGGGGTAATGTTGAGAACCTGACTATTCCCAACATACCCAACCAAAACCCGAAAGTGGCGATCGATTAAGAATTAGTTAAATAATTTGGGACATATCGCGATCGACATCAGAAATATTAGGGTTATGTCTATTTATTTAATTGCCAAAGATCGAGAACTCGATCGCTATCAATGAATACCTCAATCGTCGAACATATTGATTTCTTGAAATAGAATTTCCGCTCTGAATTTTTGGTCAGATATCGACTGGGGTGATTTTTTAAAAAGCTGGACGGTGGGGTTTACCGATTGTGAAGCTTTATTTTTTGGATCGCGCAGTTTTGAGGCACCCAATCTAGCTCTAGCCCAACCTAGTCATCAGCATCGAGCCACAATCGACTGATCGAGATATCTTACACAAAACAGTTATATTAATGACCTAAAACTTTTGGGTAACGATCGACATTTAGCCAGAACAACAGCACTTTGGTAGCCTAGCTAGCGGCAACAGTGCGGGAACCCGTACTCAAACCTTGCTTGCAATGCCCTACCAGTCTCGGCTAAATTGGCACTCAGCAGTTGAGAGTGCTAAAAACTCAGAAAATATATGGCATCAGTATCTTTAAGCGTATCTACAGTCAAGCCTTTGGGCGATCGCGTCTTCGTTAAAGTCAGCGCATCCGAAGAAAAAACCGCTGGTGGAATCCTTCTGCCTGACACAGCTAAGGAAAAACCCCAAATTGGCGAAATCATGCAAGTTGGCCCTGGCAAACGGAATGATGATGGAACTCGTCAAGAACCCGAAATCAAAATCGGCGATAAAGTTCTCTATTCCAAATACGCTGGTACCGACATCAAACTCGGTGGCGATGAATATGTCCTTTTATCTGAAAAAGACATCCTAGCTGTAGTCGGCTAAATGTTTATTCAGTCATCGGTTATTACTTAACCGATTGCTAAAATCTAACCTCCTAAACTCCTTATTACTGAAAGATTATGGCAAAGCGAATTATATACAACGAAAATGCCCGTCGCGCCCTCGAACGCGGTATGGACATCCTAGCTGAAGCGGTTGCAGTTACCCTCGGTCCTAAAGGACGCAACGTAGTCTTAGAGAAGAAATTTGGCGCGCCCCAAATCGTTAATGACGGTGTGACCATTGCGAAAGAAATCGAACTCGAAGATAACGTTGAAAACACTGGTGTTGCCTTGATCCGTCAAGCTGCATCCAAAACTAACGACGCTGCTGGCGACGGTACAACTACAGCTACTGTCCTCGCTCACGCGATCGTTAAAGAAGGCTTACGCAACGTTGCGGCTGGGGCAAATGCGATCGCCCTCAAACGTGGGATTGACAAAGCAACTGGCTTCCTCGTTGAAAAAATCGCCGCTCACTCCAAACCAGTCGAAGACTCCAAAGCGATCGCGCAAGTAGCTTCCATCTCCGCTGGTAACGACAATGAAGTTGGCGAAATGATTGCTAACGCCATGGATAAAGTCGGTAAAGAAGGCGTAATCTCGCTAGAAGAAGGTAAGTCAATGACTACCGAACTAGAAATTACCGAAGGGATGCGCTTCGATAAGGGCTATATCTCTCCTTACTTCGCTACTGATATGGAGCGGATGGAAGCAGTTCTGGATCAACCTTACATCCTGATTACTGACAAAAAAATCAACTTGGTACAAGATCTTGTGCCAATTCTCGAACAAGTTGCGCGCTCCGGTCGCCCCTTGTTAATCTTAGCTGAAGACATCGAAAAAGAAGCTCTCGCTACGCTCGTCGTCAACCGTCTCCGTGGTGTATTAAACGTTGCAGCAGTTAAAGCACCTGGCTTTGGCGATCGTCGTAAAGCTATGCTCGAAGATATTGCTGTCTTAACTGGTGGTCAATTGATTACCGAAGATGCTGGTTTGAAACTAGATGCTACTAAACTAGAAGCCCTCGGTCAAGCCCGTCGGATTACAATCACTAAAGATAGCACTACGATCGTTGCTGAAGGCAATGAAGCTACTGTCAAATCTCGTTGCGAGCAAATCCGTCGTCAAATGGAAGAAACTGAGTCTTCTTACGACAAAGAGAAGCTCCAAGAGCGGCTAGCTAAATTAGCTGGTGGTGTTGCAGTGATCAAAGTTGGTGCGGCTACCGAAACCGAAATGAAAGACCGTAAACTACGTCTTGAAGATGCGATCAACGCAACTAAAGCCGCAGTTGAAGAAGGGATCGTTCCCGGTGGTGGTACAACTCTGGCGCACCTCTCACCTGAGTTGGAAGTTTGGGCACAAGCTAACCTCAAAGATGAAGAATTAACTGGTGCGTTAATCGTTACCCGCGCCCTCTCTGCTCCCCTCAAGCGGATTGCCGAAAATGCTGGTCAAAACGGTGCAATTATCGCCGAGCGCGTTAAAGAAAAAGCATTTGATGTTGGCTATAATGCTGCAACAAATGAGTTTGTAGACATGTTTGAAGCTGGGATCGTTGACCCTGCGAAAGTAACTCGTTCGGCTCTGCAAAATGCTGCTTCGATCGCTGCAATGATCTTAACTACTGAGTGTATTATTGTCGATAAACCCGAATCTAAAGATGGCGCACCTGCTGGTGGCGGCGGTATGGGCGGCGGCGACTTTGATTACTAAGCTCTAAATTTTCAGTACCTTTCAGGGAAACCCCTTGATGTTAATAGCTATCTCCACGCGGGGGTAGCTATTTTTTTGGCTAAATCCGACTTCTTCAACTCGATCTCAAACAAGTAGCCTATAATTTCAAAATCTCGATCGACAAATCATTACACGTATTAAGACTGCAAAGAAACTGGATCGATCGAGTATCGATGATTATGAATCGCATATAATAGAAGCCATGCTTACCAGTAAAACCGATGGTCGCTAATTCTCTCTACTGGACAACCGCAGATCTCGATGCTATGCCTGATGACGGTGGCTGGCTGCGCCATGAAATCATTGCAGGAGAACTATTTGTGACTCGCGCTCCGCATATTCGCCATCAAAGTGCGGCAGGTCAGATCCAAGTTCAGCTACAAAATTGGTCACAAGCAACTGGATTGGGTCTTAGTGTTCAGACTCCTGGGGTGGTTTTTACGCCCACAGATGCGGTAATTCCTGATGTGGTATGGGCGAGTAACGATCGATTGGACAAAGGTATCGATCGTTCCGGGCATTTTACAATCGCGCCAGAATTGGTCGTGGAGATTCTATCTGCTGGCGAACAAAACGAACAACGAGATAAGAGCATTAAACTGAAATTATATTCTCGTTATGGCGTGCAGGAATATTGGATTGTCAATTGGCAATTGCAAACTTTAGAAATTTATCGGCGCACCGACGCTCAATTACAATTGGTGGCGACGCTTTTAGCTGGTGATACTCTGACTTCACCACTTTTACCTGGGTTTAATGCGGAGATCGATCGACTCTTTTCGTAACTAATAAAATAGCCAAAACATCAGCAAATCGCTCGCCATTTTTTGGGAGTTCGAGACTTGAGAAGTCCAGATCCAACCCCCGATCTCCAACAGATCATGTCCGGACGATTGTCGATCTGACAGATCCAAACACTCTTTGTGAGCGTAGAACGTTATAGTTCCCAAATTCCACACATCATGTCCCGATCCTTTGGCAGATTTTTGAAACTGAGTCTCTATGGCTTATTTATCTCCAGTATTTTCGGCGTTTCATCAGTCGCCGCTCAGTCGGCTCCGAGCAGCTACATTGGGGTTGGCGGCGCGATTGGACTCGGCGGTAGTACCACATCCTTGGGCACAGGTGGTGTCGCAATTCTCACCAAAGTCGGATTCACGGAAAACTTGTCCTTGCATGATGTCACCGTTCTGTTTGGTGGTGGCGCAGCTACTTCGATGATTATTCTGACCGCCGATTTTCCGATTCGCAACGGCTCTGGACAGACAGTGATCTCACCTTTTGTCGGTGGTGGAGCGATGCTGCGGTATGCAGAAGGTTTGTACATCAGTCCAGCAGTTTCGGGCGGCGTTGACGTGCCGTTATCCAACAACTTGACCGGAACACTTCGGATCAACGCAGGTTTCCCTAGTAATCGTAATGCCGATATTGGAATTCTAATCGGAGCTGGCTACAATGTCGGCAGTTGAGTGACAACAAAATGATGATTGGAAATCACAGCCAGACTGGCTAGTCAGTTGGGCTGTGAAAATTTCAGCCAACTACTTCACCTGTGCGCGGAGGAAAGAACCGGGTAAACACCATAATTTTTTGGGTGTACTGACGTAGGCACGACGATTGAAAACATCATAATCATTGCGCTCGATCGAGTCTAAAATTTGTTGATATAGCAATAATGCTGCCCAGACTGGCCACCGTACATCAGGACTGAGACGACTGATGCCACTTTCGGCTTGTTTATAATACTTGCGGGCGCGTTGAATTTGGAAGCGCATCAATTCCCGCCAATTATTATTAACAACTTTATTCATCAAATCCTGTTCGCTGTAGTTGAATAAAGCTAATTCATCTAGTGGTAAATAAATCCGACCACGTTCGGCATCTTCCCCCACATCTCGGAGGATATTTGTCAACTGTTTAGCAATTCCCAATGCCACTGCTTCCTCGGCTGGAATCTGAATATTATCGCAGTTCCAAGGCGCGCTAAACTGACTTAGATCGACCCCGACAACTGCATTAGACATCAACCCTACCGTACCCGCAACTCGATAGCAATAAAGCGACAATTCCTCAAAACTATCATAGCGATTTTTGTAGAGATCCATTCTTTGTCCGGCAACCATATCCCGAAATGGTTGAATCTGCAAATCAGGAAATTGGGCGATCGTATCGACTAATGCCACATCATAATTATCTGTCGGATCGCCCCTAAACATCGCTTCCAATTGGCTCTCCCAGCGATCGAGTGTAGCGGGTGTCGTCCCCACGGCTTCCGCCCCATCCACTAATTCATCAATGTTCCTACACCAGGCATAGATTGCCCAAATCGCCCGCCGCTTAGGGACTGACATCAGTAGTGTCGCCAAATAAAAGGTTTTGCCGTATTCAGCAGTTATTTGACGACAGAGTTCGTATGATTCCTCGGTCGATGTTAGCATTGTCACGATCGGTAGGGACTTTTCCAGTTGCAGCATGTATGGGGATATGGGATAGGGGATAGGGGTTAGGGTAGAGAGGGGGACTAGGAGTTAGAACAATAATAAGACTTAGGACTCCAGCAAAACGAACAAAGTACGTCTAAACACTAGCCACTATTCACTCCACACTATCCCCTATCCCCTATTCCCTATCCCCTAAATTACAGTAGCTAGCGGTTTTGCTACTACAGGTTGATAATTTGCGATCTCCTGTGCTGCCAGCTTACCAGAAAGTACCGCACCTTCCATACTCCCCAGGTACTCTTGTAGAGTGTAACTGCCAGCGAGGAAGAAATTAGCAATCGGGGTAGATTGGGTGGGTCTGCAACCTTGTTTGCCTGGAGATGCAGTATATACCGATCTTGGGGTCTTCACGACTTTAGATTTACGTAATTTAGCAGGATTATCGCCAGTCAGATGTTGTGGAAACAAGCGTTCTAGTTCGGTCATGGTTGCGGCGATGATGTCGGCATCGGATTTATCGATCCAATCTTTTGCTGGGGCGATAATCAGTTCGAGCATGGAGCGATCTGGATCGGCATATTCCTTACAAGCTACGCTCATATCGGCATAGACACTGAGAATATCCGATCGCGAGAACAGCAGATGATCGATGTCGGTTAACTTGCGATCGAACCATAGGTGTAGGTTAATCACTGGTACGCCTTCCAATTCCTGCATCTTGGCAAAGAACTCAATTTCGTTCCACTGTGGGGGCATCAGGGTTTTTATTACATCCACTGGCATCGCTGAGACGTAAGCATCTGCCTCAACTATTTCATCGGCTGCGCCATTGAGTCCCCGCATTAGAAAGTGCTTGACCGTACCGTCAGGATTGAGGACGATTTGCTTGAGCGGTCTTTCCATGCAAATTTCGCCTCCACCAGCCTCGAAATGCTCCACAATAGGCTGACACAAGCGTTCGGTCGGCGACCCATCAAGGAAGGCGATTTTAGAGCCGTAGCGTTGCTTGAGAAACTTGTTGATCGCGGTCAAGGGAATCGTCGCTGAAACATCTTCTGGATTGATGAAGGTGAGGGCTTTAGATGCAGCGATGAAAATATCCGAATTCACGCGATCGTCGATACCTTGCAGCCGTAGCCATTCGAGCAAACTGTATTTGTCCATATCTTCGACATATTGCCGTCCCCGCAAGACTGCGGGCCATAAACCCAGTGCAAATTTGGCTTTTTGCTCCCAGGTGAGCATGTCATTGTTCCGCAAGATCGAGATAATCACGTTGAAGGGTGCAGGGATATCCGGAACACTGAAATAGGAATATTTACCTGGTTTTTCTGGCTGATTGAAGATCAGGGCGTGTTCCTTCCATTGCAGCCGATCCTCGATGCCTAATTCTTTGAGCAGTTGGAGCATGTTGGGATAGGCTCCGAAGAAAGCATGGAGTCCAGTTTCATACCAATCGCCATCTTCATCTTTCCAAGCTGCAACGAGACCGCCTAAGACATCCCGACTTTCAAACACGATCGGGGTATGTCCGGCATCTGTCAAATATTTAGCACAAGCTAGTCCGGCTAAACCTGCTCCCGCAATGGCTACACGCATTTATTACTACTACCCTTAATTATTCGATCTAATGATGATTACTTTAACTAGTCTAATTATATTTGCATTTCTTAACAATTCAACATTTTTCGAGTTGACTGAGGGTTGGTGGTGTATGGACACCTAGCCCCAGTGTGGCGACGATTATCAACAGTAGGCTCCGCCAACATGCAAACACATAGACTGAAATCTTTAGTAAGAATATTGTTTCCTGCTCAAATTGGCAGGTTATCATGTTAGTTGTAAGCTCTCCACCGAAGCGAATTCGGTGGCTTTAGCCACACAGCAAAGTTGCGATCGATTGAGGTGCAATCCGGTGCTCCACACACTAATCATTGTTAGTTTAGTTAGTTTATTTCTGATTTCCTTGTGTTTGAGCTATCAACAGCGGCTTCGCGCGCGCGGTCGGCGGCTGACAGTGGTGGAGCATAGCTCTAATCGCCGATTTTACAAGCGAGTCAATCGAGATCCAGAGGAGCAGTATATCGAGGGTGTAGGCTATGTAATTGGCGATCTCACTTGCGCCTATAACGCCAGATCTCCCTACATGCGCTGTGCAGTGAATCCGGCTGGTTTGTGTCAAGATTGTCGCCATTATCACAATCGGGAAAGCGAACCAGAAAATTTATAATAAATTATCGATTAGTTGATTTCTCGTTGTGGCTAAATGACCACAACGAGGATATTTGTGTACTTGTTACCCGATTTTTGGCTCTATGCAAATTGAACTTTATCCCTACACAGTCCATAAACGCTTTGTCCTGAAGATTAGTCGGGGGACTAGTAGCCAAAATCAGAATTTGGCGGTGGGGATTCTCGCCGATGGAATTACTGGTTGGGGGGAAGCAGTACCATTTACGATCGGGACTCAAACTCAATCAATCGAGCAGATTTCCACAGCGTTACAGGCAATTGTGCCTAAGTTAGCCGCGTATCATCCTTATCAACGCCAAGCGATCGAGCGGTTGATGGCAGAATGTCAATTACCATCAGCCGCTCGTGCGGCGATCGATCTAGCTTTGTATGATTGGTTGGGGAAGAGTGTGGGTTTGCCATTATGGCAATTATGGGGATTAGATCGCGAGAAAATTGTGCCGATTTCGGTGACTGTGGGGATAAATACCCCCGATGGGGCGAGAGAGCGAATTCGCGGCTGGTTAGAGATATTTGAGGCGCGGTTTTTAAAAATAAAATTGGGGAATCCCGCAGGAATTGGTGCCGATCACGAGATGATGTTGGCAGTTAAGGATGAGATACCCAATGCCAAATTGACAGTAGATGCAAATGGCGGTTGGAATCTTGCCGAAGCGATCGAAATGAGTGGGTGGTTGGCAGATCTGGGCGTAGAATATCTGGAGCAACCTTTGGCGAGAGGTAATGAATCCCAGTTCCTGGATTTGAAGCGGGAATCACCGTTACCGATTTTTGCCGATGAGAGTTGTTTTACTAGTAAAGATATTCCTGGCTTGGTCGGTCTGGTGGATGGGATTAATATCAAACTGATGAAATCTGGTGGATTGACTGAAGCGATGCGAATGATTGATACTGCACGCGCGCATGGGTTGCAGGTAATGTTTGGTTGTTATTCCGATACGGTGTTAGCAAATACAGCGGCGGCGCAGTTGTCCCCATTGGCAGATTATTTAGATTTAGATAGTCATTTGAATTTAATTGACGATCCGTTTGTAGGTGCAAAGTTAGTTGATGGGCGATTGATGCCGGGATGTGCGCCGGGGGTTGGGGTAGTAGCGAGGGGGATTTTGTGAATCCACTAGACGCGAAGGGGCATAATATTACCAGATAGATCTATCTCTAGCCGAATTGTAATATTTTCAAGTATGTTGAAGCCTTCGCACCGTCTTGCCGTCCTATTACATGAAGGAATCACTGGAGTTCAGGGAAAGACGGGATTGACGTTGTTACGATATAGTCCGGCAACAGTTGTATGTGCGATCGATCGATCGGTGGCAGGGCAATCTTTACTACAATTAGCCGGAATCGATCGATCTGTACCAATCGTTGATTCGATTCAGTCAGCTTTGAGCCATCAACCAGATGTTCTAGCGATCGGGATTGCCCCTTCGGGGGGGATAATTCCCGATAGTTGGTTTGAAGAGTTACAGGAAGCCGTAGCAGCGGGTTTATCGATCGTGAATGGTTTGCATACACCATTAGCTAATCATCCTCAATTAGTAGATTTATTACAACCTGGACAATGGATTTGGGATGTGCGCCAGGAACCAAAGGGATTAAAAATTGGTACTGGTGCCGCGAAGTCTTTACCCTGCAAGCGAGTGCTGATGGTGGGGACGGATATGGCGATTGGTAAAATGTCCGCAGCGTTGGAGTTGCAGCGTACCTGCGAACGGCAGGGCGTGAAGTCGAAGTTTATCGCTACGGGACAGGCGGGGATGATGATTAGCGGCGAGGGTGTGGCTCTAGATGCCGTGCGGGTGGATTATGCGGCGGGGGCGGTGGAACAAGCGGTGATGCAGCATGGCAATAATTATGAATTGTTGATAGTGGAAGGACAGGGTTCGCTATTACACCCAGGTTCGACGGCAACTTTACCGCTAATCAGGGGTTCCCAGCCGACTCATTTAATTCTTTTGCATAAAATCGGTCAGGAAACGATTCGGAATTGTCCTGATGTCAAAATCCCTGACTTGAGGGAAGTGGTGCGGTTATATGAGGCAGTAGCGGGCTGTGCAGGAGCATTTGGATCTGTGAAAGTAGTCGCGATCGCTTTAAATGGGGAAAATTTACCGGATGACGTGGTGAGGGCAGAAATCGATCGAGTTGCGGTGATGACTGGGTTGCCTTGTACGGATGCGGTGCGGTTTGGGGCTGATGTGTTGTTGGATGCGATAGTCGGCTCGTAATTTTTGTGATTAGCTGGTTTCAACCTAATCGATATAAATCATTGATAAATTGATGTAATGCTTGCTGAGCATTTACCGAGCGAATTGAGTTGCTAGCTGGATGAAATAATTCAGAAATCAGTGGTAAAACTTCGGTATCTAAAGCATCGCGAAAGAAGTTGAGCGGTAAAATTAGTTGAGATGTATCTCGTAAATCGTGGAGAAATTCTAATTCAAAATTTGCGGGAGTAGATCTGCCGATTGCTAGTGGTCTAACCCAACAGCGAGAAGAGCTAACAATGGTCTCAATTACCTCAGCAAACAGATGTAAATTCTCGCTTTGCCCTAGCCTCTCTTGTGGTAAATCGAGACAAACAATTCGATCTGTTTTAAATTCGATGATTAGATGTTTGTCGGTCATTTTATTTCTGAAAGATCTATATTTACCAGCAAGATGCTAATAATTAATCCGTGTTTATTTCGACTCTTACGCTCGATTAACAGTACTCATTGGCATAATATTAACCTCAACTAATTACTTCAATTTTCTCAAGATTTTTAGGAAATCGGTCACTACTGTTACAAGTAATAACCATCAAATTCGGAATTATGAGCGGCTTGGGGCGATAGCAGGCTAGACAACCTGCTTTTTTATCGATTGGCTTTTATAATCTTAGCTATACTAATCTTCATATATAGCTGTAACCCTAAACGCTAAGAATCGTAAAGTTTTATTGTTGCGATTAGTTACGCCAGAGTGATACCACTTTGACACCGAAAAAATTATGCTCCGCCTCTCTGAAATCAAGCTCCCATTAGATCGCACTGAAGCGGATCTCCAGTCGGCTATTCTCAAAAAATTAGCGATCGCCCCAACCGAGCTAATTAGTTACTCGATCTTCAAGCGAAGCTATGATGCTCGCAAACGTGGCGCGATTTCCCTCGTCTACATCGTCGATGTGGAAACAACTAGGGAAAAACATCTCCTCCATCGATTTAAGCAAGATGTGCATGTAGTGCCAACTCCCGACACTAGCTATCACTATGTCACCACAACAGCCCCCGAACGAGCTAACCGCCCGATCGTGATTGGCTGCGGTCCCTGTGGGATGTTTGCGGGATTATTACTCGCACAGATGGGGTTTCGGCCGCTGATTTTGGAGCGGGGGAAGGCTGTACACGCCAGGTCTGTCGATACCTTTGGCTTTTGGAGCAAACGGAAATTTAACCCAGAGTCCAATGCTCAATTTGGTGAAGGTGGTGCGGGGACTTTTTCTGATGGCAAGCTCTACAGCCGGATCAAAGATGCTCATCATCATGGGCGTAAAGTCCTAACTGAATTAGTTAACGCGGGGGCGGCTCCAGAAATCCTCTATATTAATAAACCCCATATTGGCACTTACCGACTGGTGAAAATCGTCGAGAATATTCGGCAAACGATCGAATCTCTCGGCGGTGAAATTCGGTTCCAAAGTCGCGTGGAGCAGATTGAGATCGAAGCTGGTGCAGTCCGTGGGGTAACTCTTGCCGATGGTGAATATCTCCCCAGCGAACATGTGATTTTAGCCGTTGGGCATAGTGCCCGCGATACTTTTGAGATGCTGCATCGACAGGGGGTATATATTGAGCCAAAGCCATTTTCGATCGGGTTTCGGGTGGAACATCCTCAAGCAATGATCGATGAGTGCCGATTGGGTTCACAGGCTGGACACCCGATGTTGGGTGCGGCAGACTACAGCTTAGTTCATCACTGTGCCAATGGTCGATCGGTTTATAGCTTCTGTATGTGTCCGGGGGGGCAAGTTGTGGCGGCGACTTCCGAAGTCGGGCGGGTTGTGACTAATGGGATGAGCCAATACGAGCGGAGCGGCAAAAATGCTAATAGTGGGATTGTTGTGGGGATTACTCCGGCAGATTATCCTGGTAGCCCGATCTCCGGAATTGAGTTTCAGCGGCGGTTAGAGGAGCGGGCATTCGAGCTAGGTGGCGGTACTTATGAGGCTCCGGGACAACTGGTTGGTGACTTTTTGGCAGGGAATCCATCGAGCCAGTTAGGCACGGTTAAACCTTCATATAAGCCTGGTGTGCATTTGGGCGATCTGAGTTCGAGTTTACCGGATTACGCGATCGAAGCTATCCGCGAGGCGATTCCGGCGTTCGATAAACAAATTAAGGGCTTTGCGATGCACGATGCGGTGCTGACAGGTGTAGAAACTCGCACTTCCTCACCGATTTGTATCAAACGTGGGGATGACTGTCAAAGTCTGAACACCCAAGGGTTATATCCAGCCGGAGAAGGTGCGGGATATGCGGGGGGAATTTTGTCGGCGGGGGTGGATGGCATTAAAGTCGCTGAAGCTGTCGCCATCAGTATTACGGCGAAATTTGATCCGAACGTTGGTGCAAAATAGCGTTGACCGTTGGTCTGCCTTTGGCAATCGAGAATTAATCAAACTGACGGTGAAAATTCGATCGCCACAAATCTGCTCAAATCTGCTTCACACATAGCAAGTAGCGATCGACTAATCCACAGTACTTAATACCTAATCCCTAACTCTAACAAAAAGTATCTCAGTATACAGAATTTTAGTATCTTCAAACACAGAATTGTTCCACTACGATACATAAATCTCTTATTCAAATTCTCTGGTGTGTAAGGAAAAAATCAAGTGGTCAAAAAAATTCTCCTTGTATGTTTAATGGCTCTGTGGGTTCTGAGTGGACCACTCATGGGCAACGCTTTGGCAGATGCCGTAAAGACACCCGCAATGGATCTTGATGGCATCAATACTGGTGACACAGCTTGGATGCTAGTTTCATCAGCTCTGGTACTACTGATGACTCCAGGGTTGGCATTTTTCTATGGTGGTTTAGTACGTTCCCGGAACGTACTAAACACCATGATGATGAGTTTAGTCTTAATCGCTGTTGTCGGTGTCACCTGGATTCTCTGGGGCTATAGTCTTGCCTTTTCGCCCGACTCGATAGAAACAGTTAAGGATGTCGTTACTGTCAATACCAACCCGATTGTTGGTAATTTAAATTGGTTTGCGCTAAACGGCGTTGACTTCAACAAACCCGATCCTGTCGGCTATGCCCCGACCATCCCGCATGAATTGTTCATGATTTATCAGATGATGTTTGCCATCATTACTCCAGCATTGATTTCTGGGGCAATTGTCGAACGGATGAGCTTCAAAGCTTACTTCTGGTTTATTTTAATTTGGTCTACATTCATTTACTCACCTTTAGCTCACATGGTTTGGGGTAAAGGTTATATCGGTGCGACACTCGGCGCGCTAGATTTTGCTGGTGGTACTGTCGTCCACATCAGTTCTGGTGTTTCGGCTGTCGTAGCAGCCTGGATGGTTGGTGCTCGTAGAACCTACCCTAATCAACCAGCCGCACCACATAATGTGCCGTATGTACTTTTGGGGATTGGGCTACTGTTTTTTGGCTGGTTTGGTTTTAACGGTGGTAGTGCGCTAGGTGCCAATGGCTTGGCTACTGTAGCGTTTGTCGGGACTGCTGTTTCTGCCTGTGCTGGTGGTTTAATGTGGATGATTTTAGAGTGGGTACTCCGAGATAAACCCACGGCGGTCGGGATTGCGAGTGGTTTCTTAGCTGGCTTAGTCGGCATTACACCTGCTGCTGGTTTTGTTACGCCCTTGAGTGCAATTCTCATCGGTTTGATTACTGCTACCTGCTGTTTCTTTGGCGTGAGTTTGCGCGCTAAGTTACAGTTTGACGACTCTCTTGATACATTTCCCGTTCACGGTTTAGGTGGTACTATTGGCGGTCTATTGACTGGGATCTTTGCGACTAAAGCTGTGAATTCGGCTGGTGCGGATGGATTGCTCGTCAGTGGCGATCCGAGTTTGTTAGGCAAACAGATTGTGGCAACGATTATTACTTATGTAATTGCTGCGGTAGGTACGTTTATCATCATTAAAGCCCTTAGTTTGGTGATGGATTTACGGGTTAAACCGGAAGCTGAATACCAGGGTTTGGATATCAGCGAGCATGGTGAAGAAGGCTACGGCGAAGAATTTGCTTCTGGCTTAAGTTTCGCTGAGAAAGAAGGCTAATTTATTTCATTTATGCTGTCAAGCCAGTGAATTTCACTGGCTTTTTTGTTGTTTTCAGGATAATGCGATCGATCTATAAGTTGCTCGGCGATTGCGAACTGCTAGAGAAAGCCGAAGATCTGCTCCCAAGGGAACTGCTGGTGTCATTCGAGAAGCTGCCATAAGCCTCCATTCCATGTTCGCTAATATCTAGCCCAATCATTTCTTCCTCTGCGGTAACTCGAATACCCATGACGGACTTGAGGAGAATCCAGATAATCGAAGATAACAATACCGTTATCCCGCCGACCGTAATCACACCCAAGAACTGAATCCACAGTTGGTTGATCCCACCACCCATGAATAGACCAGCCGCAGGACCAGCCGCATACAAAGCATCTGGAGCCTTACTCGGGCCAACTGCGAACAAGCCCACAGCCAGCGTGCCCCAAACCCCATTGATCAAGTGAACGGAAACAGCACCGACTGGATCGTCAATTTTGATATTATCAAAGAAAATAACTGCGAAGACAACCATGATACCGCCGATGGTACCGATGATCGCAGCCGGAATAACACCGATGAATGCACAAGAGGCAGTGACAGCAACTAGCCCAGCTAACAAACCATTGATGATCATCGAGATATCAGGTTTGCCTAGTACAACCCAAGCAGTAATCATGGCGGCAACTGCCCCAAATGCACCTCCGGTATTGGTAGTAATCGCAATATGAGCAATTAACGAACCATTACCCACAGCCATTGTTGACCCAGGGTTAAATCCGAACCAGCCCAACCAGAGAATCAACGCGCCCAAAGTAGCAATACTAATGTTGTGACCGGGCATAGCGACAGAAGAACCATCTGGATTGAATTTGCCGATCCGTGGACCGAGGAAGAATGCACCCATCAGTGCCGCCCAACCACCAACAGAGTGAACTACGGTACAACCAGCAAAGTCGAAAAAGCCCATATCTGCCAACCAACCGCCGCCCCAGACCCAATGACCAGTAATGGGATAGACAAGTCCAACTAACAAGACGCTGAAGACCAAGAAGTCAAGAAATTTAATTCGCTCTGCCACTGCACCAGAAACAATTGTTGCCGCAGTTCCCGCGAACACCAGTTGAAAGAAGAATTTCGCGAGGAATGGAACGCCTGTCCAATTTAGGGCCGCATAGGCACCTTTGTAAGCATCGCCTACCGCTGGACTATTGTCAGCACCAGATAACAGGAACAGCCCCTCTGTACCAATAAAACCATTACTCGTCCCAAACATCAAGCCAAAACCAATGAACCAGAATGCCATGGTGGAAAGAGCAAACACGATCAGGTTTTTGGCGAGAACGTTGACCGCGTTCTTTTGGCGGCAAAATCCCGTCTCCAACATACAGAAACCTGCATTCATGAAGAAAACTAACATCCCTGCTACCATGACCCACATGGTGTCGATGCCAACTTTCAATTCTTGAGTCGCCGCACTGACACTTTCTAGCGTCGGCGGTGCCGCATGGGAGGAGATTGCTGATAAGCCAACGATGATGAGGGCCAGGGGAAGGCACGCCTGCCAGGTCGGCGATAGTTGGCCAATATTTTTCAAACTATCGACCAACTCGTCGATACTCATGGAGATTGGCATTCGGGCAACCGTTCTCCAACCTCTAAGCTTTTTTCTTCTGCGAACAAGTGTAGGCATGATGGGTGGGAATTTCTTCAAAAAATGATGGGTGATATTGATTTTGCTCTTCAATGCAAAGATATTTCTTGGGTATATCAATGATTTTCATAGAAAATTTCTATGAACAACGTAGCACGATGGGTTTGGGATGGAACTTAAAGGCTTGCCATCTTAACTCCAGAATGCCGAGTAAAGAAGCCTACCTTGAAGATGAGCGGTCTACAAAATTGGCAGCTTATCCCAAGAATTTCTTAATTTGTTGTTACAGTTTTATTAATTTTGCCAAGAATATTCTGTATAATTTGACACGAAATATCGCTTTTTACACCGATTCAATAAGATTATAAAATGACTACACATTTATTGGAAATTACCATGTATTTCATCGTAAGTAACTATCGTTTGGTTTTGGCGGGAAAGTTATCTC
>JANPJH010000151.1:0-26596 GCA_031425415.1 Chamaesiphon sp. VAR_61_metabat_425
CGAATCGACTTTTTCCAGGTATAGATATCTTCGCGGAGATGGACGGTTGCCCCCGTTTTACAGGTGGCTGCGTGGAGAAAATTTTGGGCATCTTTGACACCTTGAGATGGAATCCCCACGACTACCAGGGGTTCGCCTTGACTCGCCGGCTGGGTGGAGATCTTAAGCGGCGTGATTCCAGCTTTTATCAACTGCTGCTGGGTTTTGGTTAATTCGAGGATGGCAATATCATTATTTTTCATCGTCCCATATACCATCCGTCGAACGGGAATACTCAGTCGATCGGGTTTAAAATCATGGAAATAATTAACCACAAAATTAGTCTTACTCGGTTTATTGACAATAATTTCTCGATCATTAGGTAATTTACTCAAACTGCCCTGACAGTGCCCATTCGTAACTACATAAGCGGGAGCATTAAGCTGTGGCGGTCCTGTCTGGATCAAAAATCCAGTACAGACTCCATACTCTACATCAATTAAACCTACGCCATTATATTTCCGACTGGCCATAACCGATAGCATCTGCCAGTTTACGCGATCGGAATTTACCTCTCGATCGGGTATTTTACGTCCCGTGCGATCATATATTGCCGCCTTAACAATCGAGTCTGCCAAACAGCCGCCAATACTCACAACCAGAAATATCCCCGCACAAATGCTGTGTCTCAATGTTCGCCACGATTTAACTCGACTATCGTTAGCCGATGTGCGAGTCAAGATCGGAAAGAATTGCTCAGACATGCTTGCCAGCACCAGAAATTGGTAAAGTGGAGAATATTGACTATGATATCTTGCCATATTTAAAATATATATGACTAAAACTTACACTGTAGAAATCCATCATCAAGGCGAAATTCACACGATCGAAGTTCCCGAAGATAAGCAAATTTTACGCGCTGCTGGTGCTGCGGGCCTGTACCTACCAACGTCTTGCAATTCCGGTGTTTGTACCACCTGCGCGGCACAAGTCCTGGAAGGGGAAGTCGAACAAGGTGAGGGAATGGGTGTAAGTCTAGAGCTTCAAGCTCAAGGTTATACTCTATTATGCGTTGCCTATCCCCGATCGAACCTCAAAATAGTGACTGAGAAAGAAGATGAAGTCTATGAATTGCAGTTTGGACAGCATCAGCGGTAATCAGTTGGGAGTTGGGTAGAAGCCTTGCGGAACGGATTAACCCAACCCAACGCTATATTTCTACCCGATCGGTCAAATAGCTGAAGATTTTTCGTGCTAATTCCTGTAATTTGATGATAGAAAATGCTGTTAGAACTCGGACAAATTGACAGCAATCATCAAACTTAGGTGCAAAGCGCGATGGTTAACACCGACAGCAAGCTGTTCGAGATGGCTACTACCACTGAGCAGCAGACGGAACCAATTGCCACAATTGATTGCGATGAATTAATTGGAGTCTTTACTAATTTCCTCCAATTTGATGTCGCCAATGGTCGCGCGAGTGGGGATACGATCGTCACCTACTGGACGCAAGTTAGACAATATTTAGAATGGTGTCGAACTAGTTCGATCGACCCGCGTGCCGCCACTAGAGAGACAATCAAGGTCTATCGATGGTGGTTGTCAGAGCAAAAAGGGTACAAACCCAAAACGATTGCTGTCAAGTTAACCGCAGTCAGCCGATTATATGATGCCGCGATCGAATACGGACTGATTGGTAGCAACCCAGCCTGGGGAATTAAAGCACCTACGGAATCGATCGATCCGGCAGCAAAAATCACCTATCTCGAACAACAAGAAGCCACCACTCTCCTTAAATCAATCGGCAAACATCTCACCCTAAATACCCTCCGGGATAAATTACTCCTCGGTGTGATGACACTCGAAGGCACCCGCACCGTCGAGATGTATCGTCTGAATATTGGCGATGTCGTGCGACAGGGGGCGCGAGTAGGTGTAAAAGTCAGCAGTAAGCGACATACGCGGGTTGTGCCATTGACACCCCAATTAGCCCAGGTTTTGGAAGGGTATCTCACCACTCTGCGAGGGTCTGGATTCAACAGTACGATCGATAGCCCATTGTTGATCAACCTCAGTCATTGTGGTAGAGGTGAACGGTTATCGCGGCGGGGAATTCGGCAGATTGTAGACAAATATCTCCAAGCAACAAACCTCAAATACATGGAGGGCAGAACCCTCTCAGCTCACAGTTTAAGACACACAGCCGGGACACTAGCCCTCCGAAATGGAGCATCTTTGCGACAGGTGCAGGATTTGCTCGGTCATGCCGACCCTCGCACTACGGCGATTTATGCCCACGTTGGTGACAGGTGGGATAATAATCCGGCGTTAAAATTGGGGATAGATTTGTAGCTGCGATCGCATCATCAATATCTGCCATCAGTTCTACTAACCTGTCCAATTAATAAACCAATTGTAGCCAATTATGGCCGATTAAATCAGATCGCAGATGCTAACTTACTGCGCCTTGGCGATCAAATTGTTGCGTCGAGAGACTCATTTTAAAAGTACCGACAGATCGAGAGATTCTATAGTTTCAAAAAAAGATCGCAATCTCTTTGCAATTCGATCGACACCACCTTGGACATTAGACTCAATATTCAATGGCATAACTGGATCGTGAAGTGATAACCGCAACAAGAACCAACCATCTTCACTAGCCGATGAACAAGAAATTCGGACACCCTCATAATTATTAGGGACAATTTTCCAGTCTGATTGAAGTGAGGCAAATAATTTAAGACTTTCGATCGCCAGATTTCCACAGGCTTTGAAATCTTCTGCTTTAATCCCAATTCGAAATTCTTCACTCTCGACTGGTTCTTGTAAATTAGCAATTAAATCTGTTAATGATTTACCAGCTAATTTAGATTTAGCTAATTCGATCAATATTTTACTCACTAAGTAAGCACCATCATCAAGAAAGTGATTTTCTTTCATCGCTCCATGTCCAGAAGTTTCGATCGCCAGCCATGATGTTTGTCCCGATCGATCGAGTCTTAAAGATTCATTAATTACATTTTTATAACCCCGCTTAAACCGATGATGTATTCCTTGTAAATCTTGTTCGATAAATTTAGTCAATCCATCAGAAGTAATTGAATCAGTCACAATTGTTGATTTGGGATGCTCTTGTAAAACGATCGCTGAAATTAAGGCAATTAACCGATTGCGATTGAGTTCTTTTCCCGTCGGATCTACCGCCGCACTGCGATCGACATCCGTATCAAAAATAATCCCTAAATCCGCATGATGTTCGATTGTGGCTTGACAGATTGAAGCCATCGCCACCTTATCTTCAGGATTTGGGACATGATTCGGAAAATTACCATCCGGCTCTAAAAATTGACTTCCTGTAGTGTCTGCACCTAAAGGTTTTAATACTCGATCGGCATAAAATCCGCCCGCACCATTTCCGGCATCAACAATAATTTTGAGTCCTTGTAGTGGCTGCTCAAAGTTGTCAGGATGGTTGACAGATTGACGAATTTGGTTGACAAATTGGTCGGCATAGACTGAAATAAAATCATGCTGAGTAATTTTACCTGGCTCGCTCGCTAATTCAAAACCACCACTGGCAGCCAGATTTAAAATATCGGTAATATCTTGCTTTTCTAATCCACCTTGAACGGTAAAAAACTTCAATCCATTGCGATTGAATGGTAGATGACTAGCCGTAAGCATAATCGCTCCATCGCACTCAAATTCAGCCGTAATCGTACTCATAAACATCGCCGGAGTCGAAGCCATCTCAAAGTTATATACCTGACTTCCCAATGATGTCATTCCATCCATTGCCGCTTGCATTAATTTCGGCCCAGATAGCCGACTGTCGCGCCCGATCGAAATAGTTAACTCTGCCGCAGTCTTACCCAATTTTTGCGATAGCCACAAGCCAAAAGATTGACCTAGAATCTTCACAACATCGGGAGTAAGATTAACATTCTCATTCGGCACGCCTTCTAGGGCAACTCCCCGAATATCCGAACCGTTTTGCAGTTTGTTCCAGTTGAAATCTTGCATCATTAAATTTATAAATTATTAATTATTACTTGTTAGTGTAAATTCCTACAAATCTTCGATTAATGTCAACTGTTCCGCACTCTCGCCGCCACTCAAACCTAAATGCTTGCGCGCCGCTGCCGTCACCACCCGTCCCCGTGGCGTGCGCTGAAGATAGCCGATTTGTAACAAATAAGGTTCATAAACTTCTTCGATCGTATGACTATCTTCCCCCGTCGATGCGGCCAAAGCTTCCACTCCCACCGGACCACCCTTAAACTGTTCTACCATCGTCGTCAATAGCAATCGATCGGTCCAATCCAAGCCGAGTGGGTCTACATTATATATTTCCAAGGCGGCACAGGCGATCGGCTCGTCAATTTTGGGATGCTCGTTCACCTGAGCGTAGTCTCGCACCCGTTTTAACAATCGATTGGCAATCCGAGGCGTACCCCGCGCTCGTCTGGCAATTTCGGTGGCACCTGCTGGAGTTATTGCTACATGCAAAATCATCGCCGTCCGTTGGACAATTAGGGTGAGTTCGTCCACTTCATAAAAGCGGAGCTTCTGGATCAGCCCAAACCTATCGCGTAATGGCGATGTTAACGAACCTACCTTAGTTGTTGCACCGATCAGCGTAAATTTAGGCAGTGGAATACTCCGAATCTTCGCCGTCGAACCCTTGCCCACAGTAATATCTAACCGAAAGTCTTCCATTGCTGGATAGAGAATTTCCTCCGTCATCCGAGGGAGGCGATGAATCTCATCAATAAATAAAATATCCCCTGGCTGCAATCCTACCAACAGCCCCACAATATCGCGGGGGCGTTCCAAGGCTGGGGCTGCGGTAATTTTACAATTCACGCCCATCTCTGTTGCCAAAATCAACGACATGGTAGTTTTCCCCAATCCTGGCGGCCCATACAATAACAAATGATCGAGGGATTCTTGTCGGACTTTCGCCGCTCGAATTGCGATGTCGAGAATACCTTTAAGATCCTTTTGCCCGATATATTCGGCAATACTACTCGGTCTGAGACTATCTTCTTGGATCTTCTCTTCGGGGTTGACAATCTCAGCCTGTAAGATTTCAGTATTCTCCGAGGGAGCGGCTCCGCCAACGGCAGATGCTAGCCCAATAGCGGTAGCTGGCTGTTTAGGCGTGGTTTTCTTCTTGACTGGAGTGGGTTGCTCTGCATCGGTATCTGGCTGTTTAGAGGAGATAATCGCCATGTTCGGGGGACGCTAGATGATTTATCTGACATTATCTCAACTATGCAACCCAAGTTGCTATTAATGGGCGGCGTAAATCTTAGTACTATCGATATTTGGATTGACACAGATGACTAAGCTATAATAGAATGGTAATTTGTCAACAGTTGGCACCACTAGGTGACTGTACAATTTTCTAACACATGCCAACCATCCAACAGCTAATTCGGAAAGCTCGCCAAGATTCCAAAATCAAAACTAAGTCACCCGCGCTCAAGGAATGCCCTCAGCGTCGTGGTGTGTGTACTCGCGTCTACACAACTACTCCCAAAAAACCCAACTCTGCACTGCGTAAAGTAGCGCGGGTCAGGTTAACCTCTGGATTTGAAGTTACAGCATACATTCCTGGGATTGGTCACAACCTCCAAGAACACTCTGTAGTGATGATTCGTGGTGGTCGGGTAAAAGACTTACCTGGAGTCAGATACCACATCATTCGCGGTACATTAGACACATCTGGGGTCAAAGATCGGAAGCAAGGTCGTTCCAAATATGGAACCAAACGGCCTAAAGCTGCCAAGTAAGTCTCACACTTTCACGGCTTTAAGAGTGCGTTAGTTATATTTGTAAGCTTACATAAAAATCATCCCCAGTTACGGCGCAAACACTCCCATGCTGAGAGTGTCTGCCTATTGTTGTGTTTAGGGTGTTGATTCTCCAGCGAAGACGCGAAGAGGTCGAGAACCTAGCACTATCTAGTTGCTAAAGTAGAGATAAATTTAGTAGTCTACGGTTTCGTTGCGCCTGGATAGATTCGAAAACCCTTGAGGTTTTCCCTACCATAACCGAAAGATTCCCTAAATTAGTTCCGAAACTATGCAAATTTAGAATTAGTGAATAGTGCCCGGTGGCAGGTGAACAGTTTTATGACTGATAACCGAATCGCCGATTGCTAATAACCGATCGATTACCATTCAATATTCGAGCCATGTCACGTCGAACTACAGTTCCCAAACGCCCAGTCCCACCGGATGCTGTCTACAACAGCCGCCTTGTCAATATGATGGTGCGCCGCATTATGTACAGCGGTAAAAAATCAGTAGCCTATCGCATCATTTATGAAGCGATGAAAACTATTGAAGAGCGCACAGGTAACGACCCACTCGAAACCTTTGAAAAAGCTGTTAAAAATGCTACTCCCCTCGTGGAAGTTAAAGGTCGTCGGGTTGGTGGGGCTACTTATCAAGTACCGATGGAAGTGAAAGCCGATCGCGGTACTGCTCTGGCGATGCGCTGGCTGATCAACTACTCCCGCGCGCGGGCTGGAAAATCAATGGCTGGCAAATTGGCTAACGAGCTAATGGATGCAGCGAATGAAACGGGTAGTGCGATTCGGAAACGGGAAGAAACCCACCGGATGGCTGAAGCAAATAAAGCTTTCGCTCACTATCGTTACTAGGAAATTTAATTTCCACAAAAACACAGTCTAGACTCAAGTGCAGTCATCCGACAGCACCAAAAAAGTATACAATCTTAATAAAGATTAACCAATTTTATATCGGCAGCCGACAAGTAAGGAGGTAATTGTGCCACGTACCGTCCCGTTTGAGAGAGTACGCAACATCGGGATTGCAGCCCACATTGATGCGGGTAAGACAACCACGACCGAGAGAATTTTATATTATTCTGGGGTTGTCCATAAGATCGGCGAAGTTCACGAAGGAACTGCTACCACCGACTGGATGGTGCAAGAACAAGAGCGTGGGATCACCATCACCGCAGCCGCAATCAGCACGACTTGGAAAGATCACAAGATCAATATCATCGATACCCCCGGACACGTAGATTTCACGATCGAAGTCGAACGTTCCATGCGGGTACTAGATGGTGTAATCGCCGTATTCTGCTCCGTTGGTGGTGTTCAGCCTCAATCGGAGACGGTATGGCGACAAGCCGATCGCTATAAAGTACCACGGATCGTCTTTGTGAATAAGATGGATCGGACTGGTGCTAACTTCTTCAAAGTTTACGACCAAATCGTCGATCGGATGCGTTGTAATGCAGTGCCATTGCAAATTCCGATCGGTGCTGAGGGCGACTTTGCCGGAGTTATCGATCTCGTTACCATGCGGGCATTTTATGCCCTAGATGACATGGGTAAAGATATCGAAGAACGTGATATACCAGCCGATCTTCAAAGCAAAGCTGACGAATTTCGGGTCAAGTTGTTGGAATCTGTCGCTGATACTTCCGACGAATTAACTGAAAAATATCTTGAAGGTCAAGAAATCACCCAAGCCGAAATCAAGCTAGCCGTGCGTCAAGGCACGATCTCTGGGGCGATCGTCCCGATGTTCTGCGGTTCCGCGTTCAAGAACAAAGGCGTTCAGGCATTGCTCGATGCGGTAATTGACTACCTACCTTGTCCGACTGAAGTGCCACCAATTAAAGGTAAGTCAGCCGACGACGAAACTGTAGAAATCGAACGTCATGCGGATGACAATGAGCCGTTTGCAGCTTTAGCGTTCAAGATTATGGCGGATAAGTATGGTCGGTTGACCTTCATCCGCGTTTATTCTGGAGTTGTCAAAACTGGAACTTATGTGCTCAATCCTACCAAGGGTAAGAAAGAGCGGATTTCCCGCCTGATTATCCTCAAAGCTGACGAACGTCAAGAAGTAGACGAACTCCGCGCTGGGGATTTAGGTGCCGTTCTCGGACTCAAGGACACCTTCACTGGCGATACCTTGTGTGACGAAGAGAATGCGGTGATTCTCGAATCACTGTTTATCCCCGAACCAGTGATCTCCCTGGCGGTTGAACCCAAGACAAAAGAGGATATGGAGAAGCTCTCCAAAGCTCTGATTTCCCTATCGCAGGAAGATCCAACATTCCGCGTCAACACCGACCCTGAGACTAACCAAACCGTAATTGCCGGGATGGGCGAACTTCACCTCGAAATTCTGGTCGATCGAATGTTGCGGGAATTCAACGTTCAAGCCAATGTTGGTGCGCCACAGGTGGCTTATCGCGAAACCATTCGCAAGAGTGTCAAGCAAGAAGGTAAGTACATCAAACAAAGTGGTGGTAGTGGTAACTACGGTCACGTTGTCGTTGAGATTACACCGGGAGAACCAGGTAGCGGGCTGGAGTTCGTCTCCAAAATCGTCGGTGGTTCGGTACCCAAACAGTACATCAACCCGATCGAGCAAGGTGTTAAAGAAACCTGCGAGTCTGGGATTTTGGCTGGGTATCCGATGATCGATCTCAAAGTTACCCTCGTTGATGGTTCCTACCATGAAGTTGACTCTAATGAAATGGCCTTTAAGATTGCGGCTTCGATCGCAGTTAAAGAAGGAGTCATGAAAGCTCAACCAACATTGCTAGAACCAGTAATGAAGGTCGAAGTGGAAGTTCCCGATAACTTCTTGGGTAACGTCATCGGCGATCTCAACTCTCGTCGAGGTCAGATTGAAGGTCAAGAAGCGGCAGCGAACCTCGCTAAAGTTGCAGCTAAAGTTCCTCTAGGGGAAATGTTTGGATATGCAACTAACATCCGCTCCAACACCCAAGGTCGAGGGATCTTCTCAATGGAATTTAGCCATTATGATGAAGTCCCTCGCAACGTCGCGGAAGCGATTGTCACCAAGAACAAAGGGAAATAAACTGGTTAGTTGTTAAAGTTGAGTGGTTATTAAAATTCAAAAAATAAATAGCCACTCACAACCAACAATTCAGTTAAAGTTTACAGAGGAATTAAGGAATAAAGATACATGGCACGCGCTAAGTTTGAAAGAAATAAGCCCCACGTTAACATCGGTACTGTCGGTCACGTTGACCACGGTAAAACGACCCTCACCGCTGCAATCACCATGTCGCTAGCGGCAATTGGTGCTGCTAAATCGCGGAAATATGACGAAATCGATGCTGCTCCCGAAGAAAAAGCGCGTGGTATCACCATCAACACCGCACACGTAGAGTACGAAACTGTAACTCGTCACTACGCTCACGTAGACTGTCCCGGACACGCTGATTATGTCAAAAACATGATCACTGGTGCGGCACAAATGGACGGTGGTATTCTCGTTGTCTCGGCTGCTGATGGCCCCATGCCTCAGACTCGCGAACATATCCTCTTGGCTAAACAAGTTGGTGTGCCTCGTCTGGTTGTATTCATGAACAAAACCGACTTGGTGGATGATGAAGAGTTGCTCGAACTCGTTGAAATGGAAATTCGCGAACTGCTAACTTCCTACGACTTCGACGGTGACAACCTGCCGATCGTTTCTGGTTCTGCTGTCAAAGCAGTAGAGCAAATGATTGCCAATCCTAAAACGATCCAAGGTGAAAACCCCTGGGTAGACAAAATCTACGACCTGATGGCCGCAGTGGATGACTATATCCCCACGCCTGAGCGGGAAATCGATAAACCCTTCTTGATGGCAGTTGAAGACGTATTCTCGATCACTGGTCGGGGTACAGTTGCAACTGGTCGGATCGAACGTGGGAAAGTGAAAGTTGGCGAAAACGTCGAAATTATCGGGATTCGCGACACACGTAGCACCACCATCACTGGTGTCGAAATGTTCCAAAAATCCCTTGAAGAAGGTTTAGCTGGGGATAACGTGGGCGTACTGATGCGCGGTATCCAAAAAGCTGACATCGAGCGCGGGATGGTAATTGCTAAACCAGGCAGTATCAAACCCCACACCATTTTTGAAGGTGAAGTCTACGTTCTGACCGAGAAAGAAGGTGGTCGGAAGACGCCATTCTTCCCTGGGTACCGTCCTCAATTCTACGTCCGTACTACTGACGTAACTGGTAACATCAAAGCCTTTACTGCTGATGATGGTAGTGCCGCTGAAATGGTAATGCCTGGAGATCGGGTCCAAATGACCGTAGAACTGATCAACCCAGTGGCGATCGAGCAAGGAATGCGCTTTGCAATTCGTGAAGGTGGTCGGACTATCGGTGCTGGTGTCGTTGCCAAAATCGTTAAATAGGTTATTCACCTAAATCTTAGATAGAGATGTACCTTGGTACATCTCTATCTTTTGTGTCTGGAGTATTAAGTTCGAGACCTGAAGCAAGATTAGAAGCACAGCGACTGTTATAATCCAGAACTCAGCATTAGAGAATTAGAATTGTAAATTCATAATTCATCATTTCCCCCGTACCTTGACAACCTGAAAGTATAATTATGGCTACTGTAACGCAACAAAAGATTCGGATTCGTTTGAAAGCATTCGATCGCCGTCTCCTCGATACCTCCTGCGATAAGATCGTTGAAACTGCCAATCGCACTGGAGCAACGGCCATCGGCCCAATTCCGCTGCCTACCCGCCGCCGGATCTATTGTGTCCTCCGCTCGCCTCACGTTGATAAAGATTCGCGCGAACACTTTGAAACCCGAACCCATCGCCGCATCATTGATATTAAAGATCCTTCGGCTAAAACGATCGATGCCTTGATGAAATTAGACCTCCCAGCAGGTGTAGATATTGAAGTAAAACTCTAGATGTTTAGTTACTAATTTATGTTTAAAAAGTCCTCATCCGAGGATTTTTTTGTATGTTTTGATATTTGTACCAGTATTGAGATTATTAGGCCACCTCGCTCGATTAGCTTGCCACAATTCCCAGATATTTCACTTAATATCGGTGATTTCTTCCCAGTCGCAGAAACTCTGAATTGATTTATGCAGATTTAATCCGATTCGATCGAGTTGATATTTGAACCAAGAAAGTCTTAAATTTCCTGAGCGTTGATGTCTACGATCGATCTATTGGGTGGTATTGACCTAGCACTTATGAGACTAGATCCGTTAACCTAGTACTATACCTTCTGCTTTCGATCGAATCCGCAAATGGCATCTTCTTCTTCAATCGCTGTGAGAGAACTTCCCCTATTCCCGCTTCCCGAACTGGTGCTGTTTCCGAGTCGTCCGCTACCGCTGCATATTTTTGAATTTCGTTATCGGATCATGATGAATACCGTGATGGGTAGCGACAGGCGATTTGGAGTACTGATGTGGGACCCGGTTCGCGGTCAACCAGCCGAAATTGGCTGTTGCGCTGAGATTGTCCATTTCCAACGCTTACCAGACGATCGAATGAAAGTTTTGACGATGGGACAACAACGCTTCAGAGTCCTAGAATATGTCCGCGAAAAGCCCTATCGAGTGGGTTTAGTAGAGTGGATTGAGGATCGACCCACAGAACAAGATTTACGTCCTCTAGCGACCGATGTGGAACGATTACTGCGAGATGTGGTGCATCTCTCTGGTAAGTTAACCGAACAACCGATCGAGTTACCCGAAACTTTACCGAGTTTACCGATCGAGCTTTCTTATTGGGTTGCCAGTCATCTCTATGGTGTAGCGGCAGAACAGCAAGCATTATTAGAGATGCAAGATACAACTACTCGCTTGGAGCGAGAAGCGGAGATTTTGACATCCACTCGCAATCATTTGGCGGCAAGAACTGCACTTAAAGATGCTTTAGCATAGATATTCTCGTCTAGATAACATCGAATTTCCTCCCGCAGAATTCTGTTCAATTTTACCGGTGACGTACTGATAATTTCCTTCTGATAATTTCCTTTGGTTCAGTCGCTTTGAAGAAATAGCTGATGGTGGGGAAAGGCAGAATTGGCGGTGACTTCAGTCGCTGGCACTGGATAGGTAGTAACTTAAGCTATCAAACGCTCGCATAAATTCTGCCATCGGGCATTTTAGCCCCGGTTAGAATTGTACCCACCATACTGGCACTACTCATCTCTGCTCGCATCAGATTAGCATTAGTGAGATTGGCATCTTCGAGATCGGTTTTGGCTAAATGTGCCTCAATTAATTCCACTCCTACCATCGTCGAATAACAAAGAATCGTGCGGGTAAGATCGGCATGGTGCATCCGCGCACTAGTAAGGTCAGCATAACTTAAATTACTATTTGCCAACTTAATCTTAGTCATAATCGCTTTAGTCAAATTTGCCCCTGTCAAATCGCAGGCTGTCATGATTGCCCGTTCGAGTTTGGCGAGGGATAGATCTACATGAGGTAAATTAGCTTCATGTAAATTGGCTTCAGTCAAGATGGCATTAGTTAACTTCGCACCTGCTAAATTTGCACCGCTGAGATCGGCACCTTTAAGATTAGCCTCAGTTAAATTTGCATGACTTAGATCGACCTTAGACAGATTTGCCCCAGCCATATTCGCATTGCGCAGATCGGCACGACAAAGTTTAGCACTACGGAGATTGCTGACATAGCTACGTTTTTCTTCCCGTAGATTAGCCGATCGCATACATGCACCACTGAGGTTGGCACCACTGAGATTGACATTTCGCAAGTCAGCATCCATCAAATTGGCATCGAGGAGGTTTACCCAGGTAAGATCTGCACCGCGAAAATCAGCAGACTGAAGACTAGCACCATGTAAATCGGCATCGCGCAGGTTCGCACCTTGGAGATCTGCTTTAGTTAAAGTCGCACCACCTAACTTACAGCTAGAAAGATTGGCTTTGACTAATTGAGCACGATTGAGATAAGCAAAGGTGAGGTTGCTTTTCCGCAAATCGGCCTGATTGAGGATAATATCAATCAAATCTTGAGCAACTAAACTAAATCCACTCAGATCCACTGAGGTGAAATCTCGTTCGCCGCCACGATATCGCCACAATAGTTCTTCCGCTTCCATAACTTCGCCACGATCCAGTCGATGATGTCTCGCCTATTATGCCCAAGCGGAAGTTCACAGTTGACAGATGACCTAAAAATTGGGCTTGAATCCCAATTTCAGATCCTAACTCAAGTATTTCGCCTAATCGATAATGACCCTCGGCATTTTTCCGGCTAATCCAGTCATTAGCCGCAGTGCGAGATATTTGAACAGGGGGATGCGATCGAGTAATAATAATCCCAGCCGTCGGATTACCACGATCGGTAAAATGCGATTGGAGAACATTCGATCGAGAAAGTCAGTAAAAGCGAGAATTGCCCAATTTTCAGGCTTGCGCCAGTTGGTATAGCGTTTTAGCACTGTCTCACTCCCAATATCCTCCCCAGCTTGATGCGCGGCGATTAAAATCTCCGCCAATGCTGCTGCATCCCGGATGCCTAAATTCATTCCTTGCCCAGCCACTGGATGACAACAATGAGCCGCATCGCCGATTAAAGCTAGTCTTGGGGCGGTGTAATGCTGACTCTGCATTAGTTTGACGGGAAATAACCATCGCTGACTATCCAGTTCTAATTTACCGAGTAATCCACCCGTACAATGTTCTAGTTCCTGAAGAAACTCGGCAATCGGTAAATCGCGTAACGCTTCCGCTTGCTGGTGTGGTGCCGTCCAGACGACCTGACACCGACCGTCAGCCAACGGCAATACCCCGATCGGCCCGTCATACCAAAACCGTTCGTAGGCAATATTTTGATGGGGTTTTTCGGGTTTAATCGTCGCAGTAATGCAAGACTGCCAATAGTTCCAACCAGCGGTTTTAATTCCGGCTTGAGTCCGCAGGGCAGATTTCGCGCCATCGGCTCCAATTACCAGACTGGCACGAATTGTTTTCGGTGCCGTCGCATCGGGAGTTTGAATTCTAATTTCGGCACCAGTATCGGTGTAATCTACTCCCACTACTTGAGCAGGGCACATTACGGTAATATTATTTGCTGCGTGTAATTTAGTTTGCAGTGCCGTCAGTAATACCTCATGACTAGCTGCATAACCCAATGTCTTTGTCCCTAAATCTTGGGGATATAACTTCACAACCCCAGCATAATCTGCGTCAGAGATTTGAATTTGGCTAAATTGGGTAACTTGAGGTAAAACTTGCTGCCAGATGCCGTAGCCATCAAATATTCGCCCAGAGAGCATCGATATCACGTATGCTCGACCCTTACTAATCGAGACGGATTCAACTTGAGACTCGATCGAGACTACCCGCAATCCTGAATTTTGTAAAGCGATCGCTAGAGTGTTGCCAATGATTCCCCCACCGACGATCGCCAGGTCATAATCCAGCTTGGCTGAAGTTGTCGCGATAGCGGGATCTGGATCGATCGAGCGATCTTGGCAATATTCTCTGATTGAAGACAGCTTTTTAGTATCTTCAGCCTCAGGATGATGCACAGGTACCGCATCTAGTTCAAGAGCAAGAGCATCAAGACGGAGCATAAGGATTAATTAAATTTAAGATTGATTGCTATATTCTCTAGATAGCTTTTATTTTAACGTTTCTGTTCTGGCAGATCGAGGCTCAACAACCAATAAAAATGCCTCAGTCAAATTGACTGAGGCATGAGAGCCATGATTGACGGTTACTTCGTTGTCCCTGTCGGTAAGTTGGGTAAATTTGGTCTAGGTAGACTGGGGTTGATGCCAGCAGGATTGGGAACACTCCCTGGGGTAGCTAGTGGGATGCTAGGCGTAGTGGGGCTGATATCGGGCAATTTGGTGGTACTACCAGGTTTTGCCGTAGGGTTGCCCATGGTTGGATCGATCGGTTTAATTTTGGAATTAGGCGAAGAATTAGTTGGTTTAGTTGGTAGTTTAACTGGTGAGGCAGATCCATTAGCTGGCATCCGAGTGTTTGGTTGTGGAGCAGTTGCATCAGTGGCTGCGGGTTTTTTCTTCATAACACCAGAGGGGACGATTTTCTTACCTGTTACACGAGGTGTTTTAACCTTTTTCTTCTTGCGATTGATATTAGTTTGGACGGCTAGAGTACTTACGTGGGAAGGCGTGTGATGTGCCGCAGCAGAGCTAATCAGCGGTATCAGACTTACTGGGGAAATGACGACCAGCGTTAGAGCGATTGTTTGAATTAGTTTATTCATAAAAACTTGATTAATTTGTCGATATTTTGCCGAGCACTTGAGTCAAATAGTTGTGTTTGACGGTGGTATATCCTATCACTGGAATAATATACTTTATCGAACGCCACAAGACAGCAACTACAGGATAGCTTATTAAATAGATAATCTATATGAATTAGTTAGTGGTGCAGGTGTTCCCGCAAATTGGCGATCGCCCTGCACTCATAATCTTAACTTAAGTTGTTAGTTACTAGCGATTGGCGAGGACAGGGAATAGGGATTAGGCAATGAGTAAGCATTCTAAACCTCTCTACTTTTACCGCTTATCTGGTAGGGTACTGCCCGGTTGTGATGGCGGTGTGCCAATACTTGGATCGACTGGTTTCGTTGGGGGAGTGCCTGGATTCGTCGGCATTGTTGAGGGATTACCCATGCTTGGATCGATTGGTTGCTTGAGTGTGCCCATGTTCGGCTCGTTTGTTTTGCCGGGGGGATTGCCCGGACTTGGAAGTTTTGGGAGAGTACCTGGATTCGTCGGCATCGTTGAAGGATTGCCCATGCTCGGATCGATTGGTTTTGTTGAGGGATTACCGATGTTCGGATTTGTGGGAGGAGTGCTCATCCTTGGATCGCTCGGCTGTCCTGATGGATTGTCCATAGTTGGAGCGACTGGCTTCGTTTTGCTAGAGTCACTCGTGCTGGTTTTTTTCCGCATCGCGCGTGGTTTAGCTGATTTTTTCTTCTTCCGAGTGAGGTTGGTGGCAATTGTTACCTTCGATGCCGGGGAGAATGTCTGCTGAGCTGAACCAGACTCAATCTGACTAATTAAACTCAATGGCGAAAAGACTATCGCAGTTAAAAAGATTGTCTGAATTAATTTATTCATGAAAAGTTTTTAATTTGGACATGTTATCACTAACATTTACGTCGAATAATAATATTCAGAAAATAATAATATTCAACGTACATCGATCCTAACACCTAATTTTGTAGTTTGTAGATTATTCAGTTACAATATTAGAAAACTGTCATCTAAACGAGTTCCTAATCAATGACTGTGTAGTTCTAATTAAGCAGACTCTGTGTAAAGGCAAATTTGCGACAATGGTTAATAAATTTTTCCGGTAAATCTGGTCTAGCCCCAAAATGTAGATGAGTATAAGCTGCCTGTACTTGGTGACGGTGCCAACCTTCAGGTAAAAATGTCAGATTTGATTCATACCCCTCTAAAGAGAATAAAGGCTGTGTGGGTGCATCAGTCAATGTGGATCGATGAAACTCATGCCCCCAAATGCGATCGGCTACATTTAAGAGGAGACTATCTTGTAAAGCTGTGAGTTGACGATAGCCAAGGGTAAGCCGTTTACCCATTACTGCTGTAGTTGGAAAAATCCCGACCATTGGATAAGATAAATCGTTAAAATCGATAATCCGATCGCACAAATACATTAACCCGCCACATTCAGCGTATGTCGGCATTCCAGCTTCGATCACTACTTTTACTGCTTGTTTAGCTAGTTGATTTGCTGCTAATATTTCACCAAAAATTTCGGGAAATCCACCACCAAAATATAATCCCTGAATGTCTGGTGGTAGCCGCTCATCATTTAATGGACTCCACTCTACTAATTCTGCACCTAAATCTCGCAGTAAATCTAAATTATCTGCATAGTAAAAATTAAATGCGGCATCTTTCGCCACTGCTAATCGAATCTTGCTACCTGCGGAGAGTGTTATGGCTGGAGTTGAGATTGTACCAACAAGTGAAGATTTAGTAGCTAAAAGGGGTAATAGTTTTTCCCAATCAAAACAGCTTTCTCCCACATCCGCAAGCTTGTCGAGTGTCGTATTCAAACCCGTCAATTCTCCCGCTGGAATTAGCCCTAGATGCCGATCGGGGATACTCAGATCGTTTTGCCGCCGGAGGACTCCCAAGATCGGTAGATGCAGCGGCAAGAGGGCAGCGGCGAGCAGTTCGAGGTGTCGATCGCTACCCACCTGATTGAGAATAACTCCCGCGAGCTGAATTTGCGGATCGAAGGTACGATAACCGTGGGCAATCGCGGCAATCGATCGCGAAGTACTACTACAATTGAGGATTAACACCACAGGGACATTCAGCAATTTAGCTACCTGCGCTGTACTACCAGCATCAGTCGTCCCCGATGCCCCATCAAATAGCCCCATTACTCCCTCAATTAGGGCATACTCGGCTGTCTGGCTATGGCGATCGAAACACTGCCGTACATAGTCGTTAGAAGTTAAAATCGGATCAAGATTCCGACAGGCTCGCCCCGTTACATAAGCATGAAACATCGGATCGATATAGTCTGGCCCAACTTTAAAGGATTGAACCTGCTGATGTCTGCGGCGCAACGTCGCCAGTATAGCCAACGTGACCGTAGTTTTACCTACCCCACTCCGTTCTCCAGCGATCGCGATTGGCATAAAAAATGATCGATTATTTTCAGTAAAGTGGTTTTCTCATCGAAGCGATCCAGTGCATCCGCCCCTATCACCGAGTCATCTGCGGCTCATAAATTTATTTTAAGTATTGTTGCCGCTCGGTGATACAATCGATGATGGTCTGTCAGGCTCAAACAACACCAAACTGCTGTGAACTCTACCGATGAAACACCTCAACCGACGAAATTAGTCGGCGAGGAAAATACACTTGAGGAATCTAGTGTAACTCGATCGTCAGAGGACTCGATGGGCGAGTATCGACAACTCAAACAAGAGTTGTATCTGATTACTCTAGCAATTACTGCTGTGGCATTCGTCACTGTTGTAATCATCTATGGCTGGAAGATTGCTCTAAGTTACCTCTTAGGTGCAGTCGCAGGAGTAGTGTACTTGAGACTGCTAGCAAAAGATGTAGACCGCATTGGGAATGAGTCTGTGAAGTTAAGTCCAAATCGTCTTGCCCTATTTGTGGTCTTGATGCTTGTGGCTGCTAAATGGCCCCAACTGCAAATTCTGCCAGTTTTTTTAGGCTTTTTGACCTACAAAGCGGCACTATTAGTCTACCTCTGCCGCACAATCTGGCTCGCTGACTGAATTCATTAAGTTTGGCAAGCACAGCACCGACCGCCAATTGCAATTATTTGTAATTTTGGTAAACGATCGCTAGAAACGGCTCCTAGATGCACATGTTAGATGGTTTAAACATCATAAATTCCCTGCCCTTGGCGGCATTGGATGTCGGTCATCATTTGTATTGGCGACTAGGGAACCTCCAACTCCACGGTCAGGTGTTCCTCACTTCTTGGTTTGTGATTGGGTTGCTGTTAATCGCAGCAATTGCCGCTACACGGAATGTGCAACGCATTCCCAGCGGCATCCAGAATCTGATGGAGTATGCCCTGGAATATATCCGGGAATTAACCAAAAACCAAATTGGCGAAAAGGAATATCGTCCTTGGGTTCCATTTATCGGCACCCTATTTTTATTCATCTTTGTATCCAATTGGTCTGGAGCACTACTCCCGTGGAAGCTGATTCATCTGCCATCAGGTGAACTAGCTGCGCCAACGAATGACATCAACACCACGGTAGCTTTGGCATTGCTCACGTCTTTGGCTTATTTTTATGCCGGTTTCCGCAAACGCGGTTTGGGATACTTGGCTAAATATATCCAACCGACACCAATCCTCTTACCGATTAACATCCTCGAAGACTTCACTAAACCGTTGTCCCTAAGCTTCCGTTTATTCGGCAACATCCTCGCGGATGAATTAGTGGTGGGCGTACTAGTATTGCTAGTACCGTTTATTATCCCGATGCCAGTTATGCTGTTAGGGCTATTTACTAGTGCAATTCAAGCATTAGTATTTGCTACACTAGCTGCTGTGTATATCGGTGAAGCTCTCGAAGGTCACGGCGAACACGAAGAAGAACACTAAATTTAGTTGAGTAGTGAATGGTGAATAGTGAATGGTGGGTAGTTATTTAACTAAACACTGTGAACTCCCAACTTTCTGCACTGAGCGTAGTCGAAGTGCCAACTCCCAACTGAAATAAATGTCAACTAATATTCTCTCAATCATTTTTTAAGGTAAATACATCATGAATCCTACTGTTGCTGCTGCTTCCGTTATCGCTGCTGCTCTCGCTGTTGGTTTAGCGGCAATCGGCCCTGGTATCGGTCAAGGTACCGCTGCTGGTTCCGCTGTCGAAGGGATTGCCCGTCAACCCGAAGCTGAAGGCAAAATTCGCGGTACCCTGCTGCTCTCCTTGGCATTCATGGAATCTTTGACTATCTACGGTCTAGTTGTTGCACTGATTCTGTTGTTTGCTAACCCCTTCGCATAATATTACAGTCAACCAATCGGAAGGAACGGACAGTAAGAGTCGGCTATTTGGGGATCGGAGCGCGTTTGAAAAGCCGCTGCGGTGCTAGTCGCTGGAGTGAAAGTTCGAGCATTCTCAAGCATCATCCCTAATTCCGATTTCTGTGCTGCCGATTTCCTCCTGACCTAAAATTTCTCGGAGAAAGCATAAGACATGATCCCACAATGGACACTATTGTTGGCAACAGCCGCAGTAGAAGAAGTAGCAGAAAAGGGTAAATTGTTTGACTTTGATGCGACCTTGCCCCTAATGGCAATCCAATTTGTCGTTTTGGTTGGCGTATTGAACATCCTGTTTTACAAACCCCTTGGTAAAGTATTAGACGATCGAGATGAGTTTATTCGTGGTGGTTTGGGCGATGCCAAAGCCAGACTTGCCGAAGCTGAAACACTCACCAAAAAGTACGAACAAGAACTAGCTGAAACTAGACGAGAATCCCAAACTGTAATTGCCACAGCTAAAGCTGAAGCTCAAAAAATTGCAGCCGGACAACTAGCGGAAACTCAACAAGCGGCTCAAGTCCAACGGGAATCAGCCCAACAGGAAATTGATCGGCAAAAACAAGCTGCTTTTACGGCTCTAGAGCCTCAAGTAGAAGCACTCAGCCGTCAAATCTTGACCAAATTGTTGGGAGCCGAGTTAGTCAAATAATAACCTGCTAAACAGGTGAAAACAGTTAGTAGCGAACAGTAAACAGTGAACAGTGAACACAGTCAACATGAGAATGTAACTGATAGCCAATCACTGAAAACCGATAACTGATAACTGATAACTGATAACTGACTCAAGCATATAGATATGATTGAAAATTTCTTATTCCTCGCCACAGCAGAAAAAGGTGGTTTCGGCTTAAATCCAGATTTAATTGAAACTAACTTATTCAACCTTGCCCTAGTTTTAGGCTTTGTGATTGTCTTCGGGCGCAAACTCCTGGGCAATATTCTCGCCGAACGACGGGAATCGATCGAAACCGCGATTAAAGATATCGAAGTTCGCCAAAAACAAGCGATCTCCGCACTAGAAGTAGCTAAACAAAATCTCGCTCAAGCAAAAGCTGAAGCTGAAAAAATTCGTCAGTCGGCAATTACGACAGCGGAAAGCGTCAAAGCGGAAATCGCGGCTAAAGCCTTAGTCGATATTGAGCGGATGCAACAACTAGCTGCTGCTGATACCAGCACCGAGCAAGATAAAGCTATTGCCGAACTGCGGGCGCGAATTACCGCTCTTGCGATCGAAAGAGCAGAAGCTCAATTCAAAAACCTGCTCACCGAATCCGCTCAATCCACATTGATCGATCGGAGCATTGCCATGGTAGGAGGTAAATAATGAAAGGTAGTGCAGTTACACCCTACGCTGATGCACTGATGTCTTTGGCTCAGTCGCAAAACCTGACCGATGAATTTGGTAGCAATTGTGCGGATTTGTTGGGAATGCTCGATGGTTCGCCAGAATTAAGCCAAATCTTATCGAGTCCGATCGTTAAAATAGCTGATAAGAAAGTCATCTTAGGGAAAGTTGTCGGGGAGACAATTCATCCATTTATGGTGAATTTCTTGATGATTTTAGTTGATCGGCGACGCATCGGTTTCTTGAGTGAAATTTGTCGGCGGTATCAGGCGGCTTTGCGTAAATTGAAAGGAATTGTTTTGGCTGAAGTCACTAGTGCAGTAGCTCTAACTGACTCCCAAACCCAATCTGTTCGCGACAGAGTTCAAGGTATCACCAGCGCAAGTAGTGTTGAAATCGTCACCACAGTCGATCCTGATATCATCGGTGGCGTGATTATCAAATTTGGTTCTCAAGTAATCGACTCCAGCCTCCGCGCCGAGATTCGTCGCCTGGGTATGAGTATCGCTTAATTAGTGTTTGGTGAATAGTGAGTAGTGGATAGTGAATAACTAACATCTAATAGCTAACATCTCATACCTATAGAAAACTTACATCAGTAAATAGATAATTATGATTAGTATCAGACCAGACGAAATTAGTAGTATTATTCGCCAGCAAATCGAACAGTATACCCAAGATGTTAAAGCATCTAATGTTGGTACTGTTCTGCAAGTTGGTGACGGAATTGCCCGCGTTTATGGCTTGGATAAAGTCATGTCCGGGGAACTCGTCGAATTTGAAGATGCGAGTGTGGGCTTGGCTCTCAACCTAGAAGCCGATAACGTCGGTGTGGTACTGATGAGCAACGGTCGCGATATCCAAGAAGGTAGTGCAGTTAAAGCAACTGGTAAAATCGCTCAGATTCCCGTTGGTGATGCAATTGTGGGTCGAGTAGTTGACGCATTAGCTCGCCCGATTGATGGTAAAGGTGATATCGCCACTACGACCACCCGCCTGATTGAATTCATGGCTCCAGGGATTATCGAACGGCGTTCGGTATATGAACCCATGCAAACCGGGATTACCGCAATTGATGCGATGATTCCCGTCGGACGCGGACAACGGGAACTGATTATCGGGGATAGACAGACTGGTAAAACTTCGATCGCAATCGATACAATCATCAACCAGAAATCTGAAGATGTTGTTTGTGTATACGTCGCAATCGGGCAGAAAGCCTCGACTGTTGCGAATATCGTCAACGTTCTAGAAGAAGCTGGCGCGATGTCCTACACGGTCGTTGTGGCGGCAAATGCGAACGATCCTGCAACACTCCAATACTTTGCACCTTACACTGGTGCAGCGATCGCTGAGTACTTCATGTACCAAGGTAAAGCGACCCTAATTATCTATGATGACTTGTCCAAACAAGCGCAAGCCTACCGTCAAATGTCCCTCCTGCTCCGGCGGCCACCAGGACGGGAAGCATACCCTGGGGATGTATTCTACATTCACTCCCGCTTACTGGAACGTGCGGCTAAACTCAGCGACGAACTCGGCGGCGGTAGTATGACAGCCTTACCGATTATCGAAACTCAAGCGAGTGACGTATCGGCTTACATTCCGACCAACGTAATTTCGATTACCGACGGTCAAATCTTCCTCTCTTCCGACCTGTTTAACTCTGGTCTCCGCCCCGCAATTAACGCTGGTATCTCGGTATCCCGCGTAGGTTCCGCCGCCCAGACTAAAGCGATGAAGAAAGTTGCTGGGAAACTCAAGCTCGAACTCGCTCAGTTCGACGACCTTCAAGCCTTTGCTCAGTTCGCCTCCGACCTCGACCAAGCGACCCAAAATCAACTCGCTCGTGGTGCGCGGTTACGCGAAATTCTCAAACAGCCACAGTACTCCCCACTATCGGTAGCCGAACAAGTAGCCTTAGTATACGCAGGCTTAAACGGGTACCTCGATGATATCGCGGTAGATAAAGTCACTGGTTATACCGCTGCACTTAAAGAGTATCTGAAAAATAGCAAGCCAGAGTACGCTCAAACCATCAAAGACAACAAAATGCAGTTGACTGATGAAGCTGAAGCTCTGCTCAAAGCCGCGCTGATTGAATGTAAGAAATCTTTCTTAGCCTCAGTCTAGAACGGAATTAGGGGTTAGAGGTTAGAGATTAGGGAAGAAATAATATTCCCCCTTTAGCCTCAACCCCACTTTTTGTCAAAAATTATAGATAAAACTAAATTATGGCTAACTTAAAAACTATTCGCGATCGAATTCAATCAGTTAAAAATACTAAAAAAATTACCGAAGCGATGCGTCTAGTTGCCGCAGCTAAAGTCCGTCGCGCCCAACAACAAGTCATTGCTACTCGTCCATTTGCTGACAAATTGGCACAGGTTTTATACAGCCTCCAAAATCGATTGAAATTTGCTGATGCAACCTCACCCTTGCTCAACCAACGGGAAGTAAAGTGTGTTGGTTTGTTGGTAGTTACAGGCGATCGAGGCTTGTGTGGTGGTTATAATAGTTCCATCATCAGAAAAGCCGAACTTCGCGCGCAAGAACTCAAGGCACAAGGTTTAGACTATCGATTTGTTACCGTCGGGCGGAAGGCTACTCAGTACTTTCAACGCCGCAACCAACCGATTGATGCTACCTACACGGGATTAGAACAAATCCCCACATCTGTAGAAGCAGGTAACGTCGCTGACGAATTACTTTCGCTCTTTTTGTCGGAAACTGTCGATCGAGTTGAGCTAGTTTATACTAAATTTGTCTCTTTGATTGCTTCTCGTCCCGTAATTCAGACTTTACTGCCCCTGACTCCCCAAGGTTTAGAAGTAGCCGATGATGAAGTTTTCCGGCTCACTACTCGCGGTGGTTCTTTTGCCGTCGAGCGGGAAAAATTAGCCTCAACCACTCAACCTCTGTCCAGTGATACGATCTTTGAACAAGATCCAAATCAAATCTTGGATGCTTTGCTACCTCTATACCTAAATAACCAACTCCTTCGCGCCTTACAGGAATCCGCAGCCAGCGAACTTGCGGCTCGGATGACAGCGATGAATAATGCTAGCGACAATGCCAAGCAACTCATTGGTTCGTTGACACTCAGCTACAACAAAGCTCGTCAAGCGGCAATTACTCAAGAAATTCTCGAAGTCGTTGGTGGTGCTGAAGCCCTCCAAGGTTAAGTGATTGAATGCGATCTTAAATACCTCTGATAAATTATCAGGGGTATTTTTTATGGTGAATTCTGTAGTATGAAACTGGAATTCGATCGAATGCACCATTGACTGACGATCAGCCTGGTAAACCGATTTATAATCGTAGAAGCGTACCACTGAAATATTCGCTAGCAATGGTTCGACAACTCAAGAAGAACGAGATTATTTATCCAGACTGCGATGGACATTCAATGTCAGACAATACCCTCCAATTTAGCTGGATTGTCAAAATCAAAGAAAATCTGGAAATATTATTTGCTGAAGAGCCGAATGTGTTCGTCGCGGGAGATTTATTATGGTATCCGATCGAAGGTGATAATACAATTAGACGGGCACCAGATGTAATGGTGGCTTTTGGCAGAGCAAAAGGCTATCGCGGCCCTTATAAACAATGGGTAGAGGATAATATTGCCCCGCAAGTAGTATTTGAGATTCTCTCTCCAGGCAATCGCTTGGCAGAAATGACCGCCAAATTTGAGTTTTACGATCGCTATGGCGTAGAAGAGTATTATATCTATGACCCAGATCGAATTGACTTTGCGGGCTGGTGTCAACAGGATGGAAGATTACAAGGAATTAGTAATATTGCTGGTTGGATTAGTCCTCGAATGGGCGTGAGATTCGAGTTACGTGAGGAATTAGAAATTTATACTCCCGCAGGTGAGTTGTTTCTCTCACCATTAGAGATTGCCCAAAAAGCTGAAGCCGCCAAAATGCGGGCAACTGTTGCCGAAGCTCAAATTCAACAAGAACGAGAGCGAGCCGATGCCGCAGAGCAGAAAGCGGCGACAATGGCAGCTAAATTACGTGAATTGGGGATCGAGCTAGATTTGTAGAGACAACTCCCAATCTATACGACAATAAGATCTCGACTATTGCTGACTTAAATTAAATGTATATCGCTCTAAATTGGTTAAAAGAACTAGTAGACTGCCAACTAGAACCAGAAGAGTTGGCTAAAACTCTGACTCTAGCTGGATTTGAGGTTGAATCGATCGAGGATCGGAGTACTTGGGCTGATGGAGTCATCGTGGGGCGGGTACTGACTCGGATTCAACATCCTAATGCTGATAAATTAAGCGTCTGTACCGTGGATGTGGGCGGCGAGGAACCCCTCCAAATCGTTTGTGGTGCGGCGAATGTGCGGGAGGGGATTCATGTGGCGGTGGCGACGGTGGGTACTTATTTGCCGAAAGTTGACCTCAAAATTAAACCTGCCAAACTACGTGGGGAAAAATCTGAGGGAATGATTTGTTCGCTCTCAGAAGTCGGATTGACGAAGGATTCAGCAGGGATTCATATCTTTGGCGAAGCTGAAGATCCGCAGACTCCAGCAATTGGTAACGATGTGCGACCATTATTGGGCTTAGATGATGTCATTCTCGATCTATCTTCTACAGCTAATCGAGCTGATGCTTTGAGCATGGTAGGGATTGCCAGAGAAGTCGCTGCTTTAACTGGGGGTGCGTTGAAGCTACCCACTGTTGCGGCGATAGCTATTCCCAGTCAGCCGGAATTAACCGTATCGGTGCGCGAACCTCAGGCTTGCCCTGTTTATTCGGCTACCCTGATTCAGGGTGTCAAAATTGAGCCTTCACCCGAATGGTTGCAACGTCGCTTACAAGCTGCCGGAATTCGGCCGATTAATAATGTTGTGGATGTGACTAATTACATCCTGCTAGAGTGGGGACAACCTTTACACGCCTTCGATGCGGATAAATTACAGACGGTGAGTGGCAGCCAAACAATCCAAATGGGTGTTCGCTATAGTGAAAAACAAGGAGAAATGCTCAAGACCCTAGATGGACAAGAGCGTCAACTAAATGCTCAAAACCTCCTAATCACTGCTCATGGTACCCCTGTTGCCCTAGCAGGTGTCATGGGTGGCGAAAATACTGAGGTATCAGAAGGTACTCAAAACATTGTGTTAGAAGCCGCGATCTTCGACCCCGTCACCGTGCGAAAATCAGCGCGAAGTCAGGGCGGAGTGAGATCGGAAGCATCCACACGTTACGAGCGGGGTGTCAACTTAGCTGAACTAGAAATTGCGGCTCAACGAGCGATCGAGTTAATCGGGCAACTCGCTGGTGGTAAGATTAGCTGTCAGCAAATAGTTGACCATCGCCCTGATTTGACTCACCAACCTCGGACGATTAACCTGCGGTTGGCGCGGTTAAATCAGATTTTAGGGCCGATTGATGACGATGGCGAGGAAGGAGAAATTACCGCAGAGGATGTAGAGCGGACGCTGACGGCATTAGGCTGTAAGTTGACTGTAACAGAGGAAGATGTGTGGGCGGTGGTGGTGCCACCCTATCGTTATCGCGATTTAGAACGGGAAATTGACTTGATTGAGGAAGTAGCCAGACTGTATGGTTACGATCGATTCCTCGATACTCTGCCATCAGAATCAACAGCGGGTTTTCTATCGCTCGATGAAGAGTTACTGCGACAAATTCGAGCAGCTTTTCGGGCTGTTGGTCTAAATGAGGTGGTTCAATATTCTTATGCGATCGAAAAATTAAACGACGGTTCTCAGGTCGAAATCGTCAACCCGATGTTCGCCGAATATTCTACCTTGCGATCGGAACTCATTTCCGGCTTGATTCAAAGTTTTCAAACTAATCTCGCCCAGGGTAATGACGCACTCCAAGGCTTTGAAATCGGC
>JANPJH010000152.1:0-51700 GCA_031425415.1 Chamaesiphon sp. VAR_61_metabat_425
TCTGGCTAGAACTCGATCCAGCAAATGCTGCACAAGCACAGCCGAGCAAAATGCGCATGTTGCAACCAGCTAACGGACAATCGATCGATTGTCTTGCCTTTAGTGCTGATGGTCGATGGTTAGCTACTGGAGGGCAATCCGGACAATTATCGATCTGGAATTGTCAGCAGGGTAACTTACCACCACAGCTTGTAGATACGATTGAACTCCAGACCTGGATCGAGCGATTAGCTTGGCATCCCACTTTACCGCAGCTAGCGATCGGGTATGGCCCGCAAGTGAAAATTTGGAATGCACTGACAGCCAGCGAAATTACCACCTGGAGATTCAACAAATCCTCAGTTTTCGATCTGGCGTGGCATCCAAGCGGGGCTTATTTGGCCATCGCTGGCTATAAAGGCGTGGAAATTTGGGGAACCACCGACGATCGTCGGTTTGTCATCAGTCATACCTTGACGGTCGAGCCAGCCAGCATTCACATCAATTGGTCTCCCGACGGACGTTATCTCGCAGCAGCTAATCTCGATCGCCGCTTGACAATTATGGATTGGCATAATCCTGATGACCCGTGGATTTTGCAAGGTTGTCCGGGAAAAATTCACCAGCTAAATTGGATCGAGCACACAGAGAAACCCTGTCTGGCGGTGGCGACTGGGAAAGCAGTCGTCCTGTGGGAGTTAGATGCTGACAATTGGACTGGTCAGCTCTTGGAGGGCCATCAGGGCGTAGTGGAGGCGATCGCTGCTTGCCCCGATCGACCGATGTTGATGTCAGCAGCAACTGATGGCAACGCTTGCTTATGGTCATCGCAGGGAGAAATCTCACAAATTATCACCAAGCCTTCTCAAGGCAGAGCCTCTCTGACCAACGCGCTTGGTGGATTTACGGCATTAGCATGGCATCCTCACAGCACTTATTTAGCCATAGGTAATCAGATTGGGGAAATCGAACTGTGGATGAGTTCCGCATAAGTACGGATGAGAAAGTATCAAAATGTGATATTCTAGATATAGGCAAACTACAGCTACTTGCTAAAATTAGTTTGAATTCAGCGGCGCAAAAAAATTGTCAACTACGGCAGTCATTTCAGCTAGGGTGATAGCCAAATTGACGATCTACCTCCTTGTTCTCTACGTCAACGAGTAAAAAATACTTAGGCTTAATTTTCTTCCAATGTTCATTTGCCATTAACCGATCGCGCTAAATCGCGGTCAATGATGAGCGAAAAGTACTATTGACGATTTTGCAAAATCAAATAGAGTTAATAATTACAGGCAAGTTACAGTAGCTAGAAATTACTAAGAGATAATAAAGATGTTAAAAATTTGGCTTACCTGGTTGCAACCTAGTCTTGGAATGTTCGGCGTAGCATTAGTGCTATTCTCCGCACTCTCCTCTTCGGCTGCGCCAAAACCAACAGGAGCGGCTACAGCTAAAACACTCAAACCGCAATTGTATGTTGCTAGCAAACCGGGCACAACAATCGAGCGAGAATTGAGCTTGAGTGAGGTTTCTGCAACTCCAGACTTTGCAGTCCGCCAGCTCGCCATCAGTACGATGATGAACAGTGGAGCGAAAGCACCTAGTGTTGCGATTAAAGCTCCACAGTCCAATCGTGATGCCTTGGCGAGTTTCCTCTCACCCACAGAGGGCGTTCGTAATTTATCAGCTCGATCGACCATAACTAAGCCGCAGTTTGTCAAGCACTCAGTTGCTGCAGCCGTAGCTACTAGATCGACTCAGCCTCAAGCAACTGCCCCAATCGTACCTGGATTGTTCATCGGTAATTCTGATATTCAATTATCCAGTCAGTTTTCACCCAGCAAGCAGACTCAGGCTCGGTCGTCATTCGCGACTAAGCTTATCGCTTCACCCGCACCTACTGCGGCAATGTTAGCCGTAACATCGATCACCGATCCCTTTCCGGTCGTATTGCCGCAACGGATGCAAGCGTTGAGACTGACCCCAGACAGCGGGAATGTCCCAGCCATTCAGACCGCATTTACCGCAAACGATCCGATCGCGTCAATTCCGGCTGGACTCCAACAATTGTTGGGCAACGAACCAGTTCGTCAGCCTACAGCTACTATTGCACCAGTTGCAAAAGCTCCTAGCATCAAAACCAACTCACTCGTAGCCTTAGGTCAGTTAATTTCACCTGAAACGACTACCCTAACTGCGACTTCACGTGGAGCTAGTCTACAGTTAACTACCGCTCAAGCTTACGCCAGCGTCCCAAAATTTGATATGCTAGGGGCGAAGATTGCTAGCATTCTGCCTACTCGCCAGCTTCAAGCGGCTAAACGGACTCCTAGCGTCTTCGCGGTTAAGCCAGTTCAAAAGAACCTCATAACAGCAGTAACCGAGCGCAAGCGTGACTATGTAGCATTAATGAGCGATCGCTTCTTGTTGCCTACAAAACAGTATTGGGAAACAGCCAGCCACAGCAACAAGCTAGGTGGTTTGATCTTAGGATCTTCAGCACCAGCACCAGCTAATTCACTGACATTTCTACCGTTAGCTAGCTCGACAAGTTCTACATCGAAAGGAATGACAGTTTTCAGTCCATTTGGTGTGAACTAGAATCTCAATCTTTAAATTTACATCTAGCGATCGGTAACATTTCTTAAGTTGCCGATCGCTATTTTTTATGGAGATCGTCAATTTTGCTAGAATCGAGCTTTGGAGTGGAGAGTTGACAATTTTGAATAAACTAGTCGGCTGGTGGCGATGGGGTAAATGGGCAGCACTTGCCTATCTGTCAACATGTTTGTCGTTGTATTTGTGTCAAGAGCGACTGATCTTTAAACCTCAAGCTGCGATTAAAACTACACCTGCCGATCGAAATTTAGCCTATCAAGATGTGTGGGTACCAGTCGATAAAACTGGAGCTAACCCAGAAAAATTGTTTGGCTGGTGGCTGCCAGCCCAGGGTAAAACGATCGGCACGATCCTATACTTGCATGGATACAGTGATAATATTGGCGCAAATCTCGACCCTGCTTATCATTTAACTCAATTAGGGTTTGCTGTTTTTTTGGTAGACTATCGGGGGTATGGAAAAAGCCAGGGTGATTTTCCCTTTGAGAACCAAATTTATGCTGATGCTGAGGCAGCTTGGGACTATCTGGTGCAAACTCGGAAGATCGCCCCTACGCAAATTATTATTTATGGTCACTCCATGGGCGGCGCAATTGCGATCGACCTTGCCACTCGTCACCCTAACGCTAGTAGTTTAATCGTCCAAAGTAGTTTTACCTCCATGTCAGCGATGGCAGATCGTACCTGGTGGTATAAACTTGTGCCGTTGCAATTATTATTAACCCAAAGGTTTGATTCTCTAGCAAAAGTTCGCTCGTTGAAGGTGCCGGTTTTATACATTCATGGTACTGCCGATCGATTCGTTCCCGCCGAAATGAGTCGCGCTCTCTACACAGCCACTGCCACGAAGAATAAGCAGTTAGTGATGGTGGCAAATGCTCAGCATGAAAACAGTAGTCCAGAATTTAAAACGCCCGAACATCTAGAAACCATGATCCAGTTCACTAAACGGGCGATAGTCACGCACAAATAGTAGCGCGAGTCATTCGAGCCTAATTACTCGATCGGTTTCGATGCACCTCCATTACTGTGGATAGATAGGTAGTTAAAGTTTGAGGATTTACACCTAAATCGCCCCTAGCTGCGGCAGCGGTAATCCCTGCTTGACTGTGCCACCAAGCAGCAGTTGCGACAACTTCAGAAATTGGTAAATTGGGCTGAATATTCGTCGCGATCGATCCCCCAATTAATCCGGTTAATACGTCTCCACTCCCACCTCTGGCTAAAGCTGGAGTACTTTCAGGCAGGATAATTACTTTTCCGTTGGGTTGAGCAATCGCTGTTCTAGCTCCCTTTAACAAAATAATCGCTTGGCTAGATTGTGCGGCAGCAATTACAGCGGCAAGTTTATTAGTAGTAGGGATTTTGATAAATAAGCGTTTAAACTCACCAACATGTGGGGTTAAAATTGTCGGGAATTTACGGTGAGAGAGAGCTGTTTCAATCCCAATTTTAGCAACAATATTTAGGGCATCAGCATCAAGAATTACCGGACAATCTGCTTGGAGAATTTGTTTGACAATTTTTGATGGTCGTTCGGTTAAACCACAACCACAGGCGATCGCGCTATATTTAGCTAAATCTAGCTCTGGTAGAGATTTAATCGTCCCAGCTTCGGTTTCTGGACAACCAATAATTAAAGCTTCCGGTAAGTAATTTAATAATAGCGGTTTGAGCGATTTGGGCACAGCGATCGATAGCATTCCTACTCCCGTTGCTCGCGCACCCAATCCTGCTAAAATTGCTGCTCCAGCATATTGTTCGGAACCGACAATTAATAATAAATGACCTTGCTGGTATTTGTGAGTTGTGGGCGATCTAACTAGCGGTAAATGGGCGATCGCCAGATCCGCTGTCATCCTTGTCATTACTGGCTCTTCTCCCAGCACTGAAGCAATATCTCTGAGTGGTAAATCGAAATCAATTAACTCAGTTTTCCCCACATATTCGATCGCCTGTTCCTGTATAAAAGCTAATTTCCAAAGTCCCAGACAGAAGGTATGAGTTGCCCTAATCGCAATTCCCAATGTTAAGCCAGTATCAGTATGGATGCCTGAAGGTAGATCGATACTAATAATCGGAATATTTAGGCCATTAATTAACTCGATCGTCTCGTAAAGAATACCCGTAATTTCGCGATTTAAACCGAAGCCAAATAATCCATCGACGATCGCATCACAATTAGCCAAGTCTTGAGCATTATCGAGGATCTTTATTCCCAAGCTCGAAACATACCGATAATGTTGATTAGTTAATTCACGTAACTCCTCTGACGGTACATAAATAGAAATTTCGTAACCTTGAAAATATAATTCACGGGCAACTACTAGCGCGTCGCCGCCATTGTGTCCCATCCCTGCCAAAATACCGACTCGGTGAAAATTAGAGCGAGGATACAAAACTTGAAATCGTCGGGCAATTAATCCCCCAACCTTTTCCATGAGTGCCGGAATCGGCATTCCTGCTGCAAATACTTGGCTTTCGATTTGCTGCATCTGTTCGGTGGATACTAGCAATCTCTGGCGAAGCTGATGAGCTGAAGAATTGAGTTGCGGAGAGTGAAATTGGTGTTTATTCAACCTGTTAACTAATTGCTTGATACATCTTGATAATTCGATCGACCACCTCTTCGATGGTCAGATTATCGGTAATAATCTCGACTGCATCGACAGCTTTTTTCAACGGCGCGATCGTCCGCGCACTATCTATTTCATCGCGCTCGGCGATCGCTTGTGCTAATTCTAACAAGTTCACTTCACCTTGTCCGCGATCGATTAGATCTTGTTGTCGCCGTTTTGCTCGTTCCTCTACCGAGGCAGTCAAGAAAATTTTGACTTCAGCATTAGGAAAGACATGGGTACACATATCTCGCCCTTCCGCAACGATGCCACCAGTTGCCCCAATTGCTTGTTGTTGCTTGACTAGTGCGGCTCTCACAACCCCCAGAGCCGCAATTTGTGAGACTTTACTCGTCACCTCTCGCGTCCGGATTGCTTGGGTTAGATCGACATCATTGACGACAACTCGGTCCCCAGTTAAAACTATTTTGGCTCGATCGACCAACTTGGCAATCTCAATTTCATCATCTAGGGCTAAATTCGCTTCCATCACCAGCCAAGCGATCGCCCGATACATTGCCCCCGTATCGAGAAACAACAACCCTAGTCGGGCAGCTACGAGCTTGGTGACAGTAGATTTACCCGCACCTGCGGGGCCATCGATCGCAATGATGGGTAGTTGGGAGGACATTATCTGTAGGTGAAATGGTAATGTTATCAATCAATCGAGTATTCTCGATGCGTCCGGCGATCGCGAGTAAAGCCGATCGATCTAGTAATTCGATCGATTGTAAAGTCTTCAGATCGACAAGTTCCAGGTACTCTAGCTCAAATTCAGGTACCGTTTCTAGTTCGGTTGTGACAGTAGCCAAGAGTGAGTGCCCGTCAACTTCGCCGAGATCTGCTAATTTTTGGGCTTGTTGTAAACTGCGATAAATCACCGCAGCTTGAGATCGACCAAGTGGCGATAGATATTGATTGCGCGAACTGTGCGCTAACCCAGAATCTGTTCGTAAAGTCGGACAACCGATAATATCTACAGGGATATTCAGATCTGCCACAATCTGCCGGATAATTGCTAATTGCTGGGCATCTTTTTCGCCAAAATAGGCGCGATCTGGTTGAACGATATTGAGTAGCTTGGTGACGATAGTGGCGACACCTCGAAAATGCCCAGTTCGCACACGCCCACACAATCCACTCATCATCATTGGTGGTGGGATGACTTGGGTAAGTGAATTTGTAATCCCCATACTTTCAATCGTCGGTACAAATAGCGCATCAACTCCGGCTGTCTCACAAATAACTCGATCGATCTCCAACTGACGCGGATAAAGATCGAGATCCTCATTGGCTCCAAACTGAAGTGGATTCACAAAAATACTGACAATAGCCAGGGTATTTTCATGTCTAGCTCGATCGATCAAACTCTGATGCCCCACATGTAAGGCTCCCATCGTTGGGACAAAACCGATTCCGCAAAGCGGAGGCTCCGCCAACGATTGAGAACGGTGGGACTGCAGATAATGACCTAACTCGCTAGGATTAGTAAAAATAGGCAGATTCATGTAGATCGGGGGATGGGTGAATGGGTGGATAAGTGAATGGGTGAATAGGCAACTGGGAATCAACCCTTTCCCCTTTTCCCTTTCCCCTTTCCCCTTTTCCTACCTAAACATACTACTGACAGAGTTATCTTCATGTATCCGCCAGATGGTTTCACCTAACAGATTGGCGACAGAGAGCACTGTTAATTGGGGGAAGCGTTTATCTTCGGGAATAGGGAGAGTATTGGTAGTGATTACTTCCTCAAAGACACCGCTGGATAGACGTTCTACTGCTGGAGGTGAAAATACGGCATGGATAGCGCAAGCATAAACTTGACGTGCACCTTGTTGCCGGAGAATTTTTGCACCTTCAGAAATCGTGCCCCCTGTATCGATCATGTCATCGACTAAAATAGCTGTCTTCCCAGCGACATCACCGATCACATTCATCACTTCGGCGATATTGTGTGCTTGACGACGTTTATCGATGATTGCTAGTGGTGCATCGTTAAGTTTTTTGGCGAAAGCCCGAGCGCGGGCGACACCCCCGACATCGGGTGACACCACGACGATATCCGGTAGTTGTTTCTGGAGAATATAATCAATAATTACAGGCGAACCGTAAATATGGTCGAGGGGAATATCAAAATAACCCTGAATTTGGGACGAGTGCAGATCCATCGCCAGGACGCGATCGGCTCCAGCGGTGGTAATCTGGTTAGCGACTAATTTAGCCGTAATCGATTCTCGCCCAGCAGTTTTGCGATCGGCACGAGCGTAGCCGTAATAGGGCATCACTGCGGTAATTTGCCGCGCTGATGCCCGGCGACAGGCATCGATCATGATGAACAGTTCCATCAAGTGATCGTTGACTGGATTGCAGGTAGGTTGGATTAAGTAGACATCACAACCGCGAATTGATTCTTGGATTTGGACGTAAATTTCCCCATCCGCAAATCGTTTGCGGATCATTGGGCCGAGATCGAGACCCAAATAACGAGCAATTTCTTGGGAAAGAGGCGTATTAGCAGCACCAGAAAACAGTCGAAGACGGCTGTTATCACCAATTGATGAGATTGTGGGCTGAAGCGTCAAGGTGGCAGAACGGATCACAGCAGACCCTCAAGGAGTTCTATTTTTTCATGGCAATTCTAGCACTCTCGATCGACATTTTTGTCGATCAATTCAAAAAAATATCTGAAAAACAACTGATTTGCATCGGTTTAGTAAACTTTTTGACAAAAAAATTAACCATCACATACTACTTTTAACTGAGCCTTCATGCTAGTAAAAAGGTTTAAACCGTGAAGCGATGACAGTTTTCCGTAAATGTGTGGAAACCTCTACATTTGTTATGCGGTCTTTCAAGAGGGGAAAGATACAATAGATGGAGGTTGCTCTCAAACATCACAGATAATTTACTGTAAATAGCCAAGATTATGACTAATTCTCAAGAAACAAAGATGACAATTACAGAACGGATCGAGCAAGCACGGGAAGAAGCGCACAAAGCTGGAGAGCAGTTTGGTAAAACATCTCCTGAGTACATTGTGGCAATGGACACCTTGGAAGAATTGCACCAAGAAGCAGGGCACCGGAGTGCAGTTAAACCTAAAAGCTCTCTCGAAATCCACTGCTCGGACAACCCCGACGCTCCAGAATGTCTGATCTACGACAACTAAAAATTCCTGGAGTCGGGAATCACGAATCAGGAATCGGGAATTATTTAACCGACTTACGACTTGTGGCTCACGACTCCGGCAACGGCTCCTTTCCCACCAAAAATTCTTTCCTTGAGAGCGAGGAGGGCAAACTGTGGCAGAACTAACATTCTTGGCAATCTGGCGGGTTCTTGGGCAAACCGATAGAGCCATTCTAAATTTAAGTCACGAAATACCTTAGGTGCTCTTTTTTTAGTTCCCGACCAGACATCAAAACTACCGCCTACACCCACCCAGGTAGCCCCAGGACAGAGGTGAAAATGGTCGCGAATCCATATTTCTTGACGGGGCACACCCAAAGCTACCAGAATGATTTTTGGCTGAGTGGCGATGAGTTGTCGATCAAGTTCCGCTTGTTCTTCGCTATTGATATAGCCATGCTGAGTAGCAACGATCTTCAAGTTGGGTAATTTACTTTGCCAATTTCGTGCCGCTTGCTCGACGATTTGCGGTTTACCGCCATATAAGAAAACTGGGTAGCGATACTCTGGAGTGCTGGCTAGTTTCAATAAAGCCTCTCCAAGTTCGATTCCTGCACAGCGAGTTTGGTTAATTCCATGCAATTTCAGCGCGAAAATCACGCCCACCCCATCGGGTGTCACCAAGTCCGCCTGTTGAATGATTTGTGCTAGTTCGGGCTGCTGATTGGCTTGCATAATGATTTCACCATTCATCGTTACCACGTGGGTGCCAATGCCCTGTTGCAGTCTATTTACTAACCACCCGACATAATCGGTAGTCAGATGTACGGGTTGTCCCAAAATTTTGAATTGGGGGAGAGCTGATGTAGATTGGCGATCGAGCATGAAAATTATGGCGGTGGTAGAAGGAGAAAGGGGAAAGCGATTCGCGCTCTGGAGGTTTCCTCCAGGTTTAGCGAATCAGCGACGCATCGACCTGGAGGTTTCCTCCAGGTTGTGTGCGTCAAGACAAGACAGGGGAAAGGTGTCAGCGTCCTACGCCAAATCATTTAATTGAGCTAGTACCCACTCATCTACGGGTTGTCCATCTTTGCGCTTTAGACTGATTTTGACTGTCATCACTTGGCGCGAACCTACAGGCGCAGGCTGTTTAAGAAAAGTAATATCATAGTCAGCCGGATTTTCATTTCTTTGTTTGAGCCAATCCTGGACTTTAGTTAAAGCAAATAAAGACTGCCCACTCTCAAACATTCGACTGATTTGGACTTGAATACTGTGGGGGTTATGCTGTGCCATAGGGATTAATCGGCGATGGGGATGGGGGAGAGCGAGAATCTCTGATGATTTATCAAATCAACCGACAACGATCGAGATTGCTGAATTGATATTACTACCAAGTTAAAATCGGAAAGATTCTTATCCTAATTTTACCCATCACCATCCCGATCGATGTTATTTATTGTATTTGTTTGCTTATTGGCGGTTTATGTTGCCTGCAATTTGGGGGCAAATGATGTCGCCAATTCGATGGGTACTTCGGTTGGTTCCAAAGCTGTGACGCTCAAACAGGCGATTGTGATTGCCGGAGTTTTAGAATTTACTGGTGCGGTATTATTTGGGCGACAGGTCTCTTCCACTTTAGCCACTAGTATTGCCAATCCAGATTTATTTAGCAGCCAGCCACATACGCTGTTGTTAGGCATGATTGCGGTGTTAATTAGCTGTGGATTGTGGCTGCAAATTGCTACTTCTAAAAATTTACCCGTTGCTTCCTCTCATGCCGTAGTTGGCGCGATCGCCGGATTTAGTTGGGTGGCGGCTGGGTCGCAAGCGGTAGAATGGTCTGCATTGGGGGTAATTTCGCTAGCATGGGTAATCACGCCCTTATTGAGTGCGATCGTGGCTGCTGGCTTTTATCTGTTGATTAAACACTGGATTCTCGATCGTCAGGAACCGTTAATTCAGATCGAACAATGGATACCTTGGTTAGCGGTAATCTTAGTTGGCATCTTTGGGACGATCGTTTTCCCAACTGTTGTCGAAACATTACCAAGCGAATTTTTACCTACAGTTCCCCGTCACGATTTTACATTGGGATTGGGTGGGATGGCGGCGATCGCTATTACAATCGGCGGATGGAGACAATTGAATCGCGAACAAGCAGTAGAATCTAGTCTGGACGAGGGGGGCATTGTCGAGCGTCAGTTAGCTAGATTTCAGTTGCTCAGTGCTTGCTGTGTGGCATTTGCTCACGGTTCTAATGATGTGGGCAATGCGATCGCGCCTTTAGCCACGATCTTATATATTCAAAATACTGGAAATGTGCCCCAATCCAGTTTAGAAATTCCCTTGTGGGTGTTAGTTCTTGGTGGAGTCGGGATTGTTACAGGTTTAGCGATTTGGGGCAAACAAGTCATCGCTACTATCGGCGAGGGAATTATCAAACTCGAACCTAGTAGTGGATTTGCAGCGGAACTAGCTACCGCCGCCACAATTTTAATTGCGTCTAGGTTTGGTTTACCCGTCTCAACTTCTCATGCGTTAGTCGGCGCGGTAGTTGGCGTTGGCATCGTCAAAAATTGGCGAGATGTTCGCCTAGATACGCTCAAATCGATCGGACTTGCTTGGATTGTCACAATTCCTGTCGCGACGATTCTCAGTGCGGGGATATTTAGTATTTTACGAGTAGCGATCGGTTACTCAGATAAGATCGATTTGTAATGTGGTTGGCTAATGATTCGGTTTAAGCCGCCCAATCTCCCGATACTCTGACATGGAGATAGGGGAATTGATGAATTGCCCCTATCTCCATGGAACTAGCCTAATTCAATCCCAAACACTTGAGCGAAGACCTTATTTACTTTAGAGCCAGAGTCGATCGATTCCAGCGGATCTTTGCGGAGGCGATGGCGCAGACATAGGGCAATAATCCGACGAATATCGTCCACAGTGACCTCTGTCCGCCCCTCAAGTGCGGCTAAAGCCTTGCTAGCTCGGTTAGTAACAATATCACCACGCAGCCCGTCTACATCGCATTCTGAGCAGACTTGGGAGATCTTCACCCGCAAATCGTAGTCGAGGGTGACAGATGGCAATCGGGTTTGAGCATCGACAATTCGCTGTTGGAGCAGAACTTGTTCAGCTTGATATTCAACTGTAAATTTGTTGGGGTTTTGATCGAAATCAGACCGTTGTTCGACAATTTGCACCCGTAGTTCTGGTTCCTTCACGGTCCGAATTTCGGCGTGCATCCCGAACCTGTCGAGTAATTGCGGGCGTAACTCGCCTTCTTCGGGGTTCCCAGAACCGACTAAGACAAACCGGGCGGGGTGGCGAATGGAGATCCCTTCCCGTTCGACAGTATTCCAGCCACTCGCTGCCGAATCGAGCAAGACATCGACGAGGTGATCGTCGAGTAGATTGACCTCATCTACATATAAAATACCGCGATTGGCTTTAGCCAGCAAACCAGGTTCAAAAGCTTTCACCCCTTCAGATAGGGCTTTTTCAATATCGATCGTCCCACACACCCGATCCTCTGTCGCACCCAACGGCAAGTCCACCATCGGCACATTTTTAGTCGTTGTCGGGAATGGCTGATGAGTAGATAGAAACTCCGCTCTGAGATCCTCACTCATCAAATCTGGATCGCTGGGATGACTATTGAACGGATCTCCTGCGACCACATCGATTTCTGGCAGCAGATCTGCCAATGCTCGAATGGTTGTAGACTTACCCGTACCCCGATCGCCCATGATCATTACCCCACCGATAAAGGGGTCAATCACATTCAATAACAGAGCTAATTTCATTTCCTCTTGTCCGACGATCGCAGTAAAAGGAAACACAACCCGACGCACTGTAGCGGGCGATTGGACAGTAACAGCCACAATAATTACCTAGATTAAATAGTTTTGATTATCGCCCCTCATTATAATCGCACTTCGACCAGGGCAGCATCGGGATTAGGGGTTAGGAAATAGGGAATAGGGAATAGGGGCTTTTAAAATTTTTTTACTATCCTCTACTCTGTGCCCTCTACTCTCTAACAATAGATCAGCATAAAGTCCATTTAGAACACCTAAGTCACAACGCTATAATGTTGAGCGATTTAACGGATTTGTGGCATGACAAAACTAGTTGCTCATCGCAGTTAATGACGGCGTTGCTGGTAAACAAAAGGAACTATGTTACATGATTAATTCATCTGCTTTAGGCCGACAAGATCCAAATTCAGAAATCCTTGAACTGGAGACAATTTCGCCGAGAAATCCCGATTGCGTGCCAGCGGAGCACCTGCGCCAACGAGATTTAACTAGATCCAGTCAGCCCATAACCGAGCCGATCGAGTTGAATGTGGCAGAAGCTCCACCATCCCCATCAGATACGATCGCCACATCGATTACAGTTAGCTCAACTGGTGAAAAGTTGGATATTAGAGCTGAACTAGACTCGCTGTTAAATTCTTTAAAAATTCCCACTCCATATTCGCCCGATCCGGCATTAGAGAGAGATTTAATTGCCGATACATTAGCAAAAATTGCTGCTGCCGAACCGATCGCCCACAGTCAACAGTTACTCGCCGAGCTAAATCTTGCCCGCCAGCAACTTGCCGTTGCCCACACTGACTTACAATCTTTACACGAACGCAATCAAGACCAAATTGATACTGTCGATCGTAGTGTTCTCCACATCAAACAACTTAAATTTCGCACTCAGCAACTAGCTCGGCACAGCCAAAAGCAAATCCAAACAGTCCAACTGATGCTTGGTTCTTTGGATCAAATTCGCCAAGAAGTTGTGACGAATTTGGCCAAATTTGGCGGCTATGAAGAGATTCACTCAATGTTGGGGCAACTGGAAGACACTCGCTCCGCCCTGGTAATTGCCCACGATCGCCTGAAAACTGGGCAAGAGGCTTTTTATGAGTCTCTCCGCTCAATTCAAGAGCATGTAGCCCTACAGAGCCAAGAAACAGAGGAGAAATTAGGTCACTATCAGGAGTCGATTCAGAGTCTGACAGAGGCGATTGCGGCAGATCGCCAGCACATAGCGATTATGGGTGTCGAGATGACGCTCAAGTTCACGGAGTTAAAAGGTTTGAGTACTGAGATAACCGAGATGCACGGTCAAATTGTCGAAAAATCTCAAGCGTTGCAAAGTAGAATCGCTAATATCGATCGAGGTTTCACGGAACTCTCACAATCTGTTCAAGTGGAAAAAGAACAGTTTTACGAGCTTACAGTTGAGACAATCGATAAAGCTGACAACATGCGATCGCAATTTACCGATATCGCTAGACAGATCGGTCTCGATCGAGAGGCAATCGAACAGCTCAAAGTCGAAATCGAAACAGTCCGTCATAGTGTCGATCAAGGTGTAGAACAACAATTAAATCATTTCGATCTTCAATATCACGAACTAATGTCCACTTGGGGCGAGTTACAAGTTCGGCAGAAAACGCTCAATCGTCATACAGCCAAATTTTCAACCTGGCTATGGATCTTATCCTTTGCTGTCGGGGTCATGTTTATTCTGTTAATTACTGTGCTGATGAGTCTCAAGTAATCGCGACCTGCCGAACATCTAGAAATTGGGGTAACAGCTAAATGTTAATTCGTTAGCAAAGCTGTGCTGAAAGAAAAGTGATCGATTTCGCTCTGCTGAATCAGGATGAAATAATCTCTCATTATTAGTTAATATCTACCAATGTTTGATTAATATACTAATATCTGCTAGCCGTAGTAACATTTGTTACATTCGGTATAAAATACTAATTGATTTTGAGTTCGATTGGGATATAATAATCACGTTTTCGATTCAATATTTTTTACCACTCAAATTAGAAAAAATTAACTGTTATGACCATGAGACATTCTAGAGCCGCTGCTACCGGATTTGTTAGAGACTTTCAAGATTTCGTAATTAAAGGTAATATTTTTGACTTAGCGATTGCAGTAGTTATGGGTGGAGCCTTCGGCAAAGTAGTTGAATCTTTAATTAAAGATGTCATTACTCCCGCGATTCTCGAACCAGTAATTAAAGCTAGCGGAGCCAAGGATTTAGAAGGCTGGGTGGTTGGCGCGGCTAAGTTGGGTTTATTTTTATCCAACATTATTACTTTTGTTGTGATTGCCTTTGTCATCTTTTTGATGGTTAGAGCAATGGCAGCATTTAAGCGGAAAGAGGAAAAACTAGACGCAGCAGATACTAAAGAATGTCCCTATTGCCTATCGATCATTCCAATCTCGGCTAGCAGATGTGGTCATTGCACTTCGGATTTACCGCCAACTATGTAACCTGCGGCAACCGCCAAGTTAGCTAGTGTTACAAATCTGACTACTTGGAGAAGTTAGGTTTGTAATGTCAAGGTCGAATCTGAGTAGATTTATTGTCGTTGCTCTAATAATTCAACTGCTAAATCCTGCCATTCTTGGCGTAACTTTTCATCTTCCGGCTTACTAGTAAGTGCTCTTCCATTCAATTCTGGATGTTTAGCATGAAAGGCTCGATCAACTTGACGGTAAAATTTGGCTGCGGGAATCTTCTGTTGTTGTAAGCGTTGATTGAGGCTCTGCTGGCGTTGTTGAACTGAGGGACGAGATTTGAGTGGATTGGGAATAGCTGTTTCGATCTGTTGTTTGGTAGTGTTAATTCGATCGGTCACTATTTTAGCTGGATCGATTGCTTGAACCCATTTGACTACTGCACTAATCCCTAAGCAAGCCAGAAATATGGCTGATACTGCTTTGGTGACTTGCAACGCAGGTTTTTTCCACTCATTTGGGTCGCGAGTTGGTACATTAGTTTGAGAAGATGCTGCGGGTAACTTTCCTGGACTGACGGCTAGGGTTTCGAGTTTGGAAATGTGATTGGCGCGGGTAATTGGTGTGGAGTTGGTTGGTGGTGAAGGCGTGACGCTTGAATTAGCGTTAACAGCAGGAAGAAGTGCTAAAACTTCCCGTGCTGATTGGTAACGATGCTGAGGATTGTACTGGAGCAATCGATCGAAAATCATCCCTAGTTCGGGACTAATCTGAACATATTTTCGCCATTCCCAGCTAGCATCAGCCGGATTGTAAATTGCACTGGCTTCTTTGCCAATTAACAGAGTGAGCGAAGTGGCGGCGACAGCATAAAGATCGCTAGCTGGGGAGACTGTCCCCCGGATCATCTGTTCGTCTGGAGCGTAGCCTTGTTTCCCAATCCGTGTCGCAACTTTGGTATTGCTGTAGCGCGAGACAGCAGTAGCCGCTATTTCTTTGACACCGCCAAAGTCGATCAGTACTGGCAACCCGTCGCTGTGACGATAGATAATGTTATCGGGGGAAATATCGCGATGAATTACCCCTAGTGAGTGAATATATTCGAGTACGGGTAATAAGTCTGCTAGGAATTGAACTACCTCACCTTCACTGAAAATTTTCCCCTGCTTTAGGCGTTGATTCAGGAGATCGAGATATGTTTCGCCATGAATATAATCTTGGATTAAAAATAAAGATTCAGTCTGACCGCCATCAACTCTTAATAGCTCTCTAAATGCTGGAATTTGTGGATGTTTGAGCTTGTATAAAACTCCAGCTTCTCGTTCAAATAATTCCTTTGCTTTTTGGAGTTGGTCTTGTCCTCGAACTTGCGGGGCAAATTCTTTGAGCACACATTTTTCACCAAACTTATTTCGATCAATCGCTAAATAAGTCCGTCCAAATCCACCTCGTCCGAGTTCGTGGCTAATCTCATATCGATTGCCTAATACATTGCCGGGAGTGAGCAGTGAAGACTCTAGCATAGGAGATTGAGTAGAGGGATTCTGATGGTTGCCCGATTCTATTTTGACACGATCGCTGACGCTGATGCAAACCATTCGAGTAACTTTTAGATTGGCTAATGATGATAACTAGGTAACTAGCTCAAAAGTCAAAATAAATATAAGCTAAACTTTGAGCTGGAGATAATAGCCAGACAAAATATAAACATATCGGAATCAGTGTTAGTTTAATATGCCAATTAAGATTCAACTTCAGCAATCGATCGAATATATATGCAACCATCATCGCCATCCCCAATCCAACTAAAATCATTAGCACTTGACTATCAGCTAACTTGAGACTCTCGACATAAACTTTTTCGGTAAATTGAGCATCACGAGGATAACCCCAGAGATGTTGGAATACCAAATTAGATTGTTGGAGATTGGGCAATCGAAACCAAATCCAAGTGACAAAGACTAATGGTATCGTCAGTAACCAGCCACAAATATGTCCCATCCAACTCCGCCAAAATCTGTCTAGTAGCTCAACTCGCTGCGAAATTACATAAGTTAATCGGTGAATCACTAGCGCAATGCCATGAATTCCACCCCACAATAAATAGCCCCAATCTGCACCATGCCAAATTCCCGAAATTAGCATTAAAGCAAGTAGATTTAGACAGGTTCTTACTGCTCCCAAGCGCGAACCACCCAAGGGAATATAAATATAATCTCGCAACCAATTTCCCAAGCTAATATGCCACCGTCGCCAAAAATCAGCGATGCTCGTACTCAGATATGGAAAATTAAAATTGCTGGGTAAGTCGATGCCAAATAAAATTGACGTGCCCAAGACAATATCAACATACCCGCTAAAATCTAGATAGAGTTGTAAACCATAGGCAATAATTGCCAACCATAAATCGATACTACCAGCCCTGTCGAGATTACCACCATCGAATACTAATTTAACAAACCCAGCTAGATTATCGGCAATTAAAGTCTTTTTAATCGCGCCGCTAGCAATCAACCATCCAGCTTCGGCTAATTGCTCGATCGAGGGAAATCGGAGATTATTTAATTGTGGGGCAAATTGACGATAATGGGTAATTGGTCCCGATACTAATTTGGGGAAAAATGATTTATAAGCTGCATACTTGAGTAAGTTTCCTGTTGCCGGACTGCCTTTATAAACATCAATTAAATAGGCGATCGATTCAAAGCTCAAGAAAGAAATGCCCAGGGGGGGTAATACATTTAGCTTGAGCCAGATCGCCATCGGCTCGATCTGTGTTGGATTGAGTGGTGCGAGAATACTTAATAAAAATGGAATATATTTAGCAACAAACAATAGCAAGACATTGAAAACTATCCCGACAATTAATACCCATAGCCGTTGTTGTTTACCCCTGGGCAGCCAGTTGAGATTTAGTAAATATTCTTCTTCTCCAAGCCCATCCCGATATGATTTATATTCAATAATTGTACTATCTAATAATATTTTGCCAATCCGATAATTAACCAATATCATTGCTAGAATAACTGGAAAATATTGAATCTGCAAAAAAGAGATGTAAAATAAAATACTAGAAACGACGATCGCCCACAGCTTTTGATTTTGAGTTTTTGCTATACTCCAATACCAAATCAGGGTAATTAGTAAAAAGATTGCGTAAGTAGGAGAAATAAACTTCATCTATTTCTCCGTTGTGACCGATTTAGATGCCAATCTATCCCACGGAATTATTGTTGTTTGGGCCAGATGACGACTGACCTCACTTGCACCAACCTGATTAAGATGACTAGGATCGGAAAAGCGATCGTATTGTGTATTTAATAATCCATCCAGATCCACAAAAATGAGTCGATCAAGTTTCACAAATTGTTCCATATATTTTTTGAACATTGCCTCCCGTTCTTGTCGAAATTTATCTAAATAAACATCTGACACGGGAATATTCACAAATACCAGTGGAATCTGATGAGTTGACAATAAATTTGTTACTTGTTGGAATGCTTGATCTTGGCTGCCCAATAATTGAAAATTGGCATAGTCAACATCACTATCTCCATTCACCTGCGGATGTGTTTGATAATATGTCGCTGGATCGAATTTCACATCCAAAGGCAGAAATCCATCAGCATCAATTTGGGGTTCCGAAGTCATCGGGTTCAGATCTGAGATCATCCCACTACTACTATCCACAATTTGACTCACCAAGGGGACTTGAGCTTGGAGCCAAGTTTTAAGTCGATCGCGGTGATGATAAACTGGCGAAACCTGCGCTAACTGAAGATCTACGGCACTATCGATCGCTTGATAACTATTTTTAAAGGAAGATTGAGCCTGAAGGATGGATGAACTATGATTACCAATGCCCGACATTAACGCTAATTGTCGATAGCGATCGGATAGAGCAATTGTTTCATAAGTTCGATCGGCTCGTCCACTATTAAAGGCTCGCGCCCCATCAGCCCAAATTACTAATTTAGGCAACTGTTGGGTTGTTAATAATTGTCGTAGTACGAGATCTACTACTTGGGCGGTTGCCCCATTAATCCCAAAATTATAGATTTTTAGATCCGCAACACCGAGACTCCGCCGTAAAACAGCCGGACTAATCCCTCGTAGTGCCCGCGAACTCCCCACAATCAGCACGTCTGGCGCACCATGCTGCACCCATTCCACTTGATATTGAGCGAGTTTTTGTTCGAGCAGGGGGTTATTAAATGACAGTTGGGAAGCTGTCGATGGCGATGCTGCTATTAGTTGAGCATCTGTCATGAAAGTTGTCAGTCCCAAATCTGTCCCAATTGCCAATCCTAACCCGATCAAGGGTAATAGTAGTGATGCTCGCCACTGAAACTTGGGCTGATGAACTAATTGACTCGTTTTTACTGCTGTCAATTGAGGCTGCCAAATCCGCGTCGCCGCCAGATACTGACCGATACGTTGCGCCACCCCGATTTTAGTCACCGAGGGATCGGGAAGGAATCCCTGTTCTGGAGCCGCTGGCGGTAGCACCAACTGCCCTCGATCGAAATCCACCCCATAAGTCCACAATGGCTTAGATTGTCCGGCTACCCGCCCGTGTACGCGCACCCCTCTAATCCCTGGTAAGGCTAATTGGGTCAGGATCTTTATCACTGGGGCCGCCACTTGGCTTTGAAGCGGACAGACGGGAGCTTCGCTCATTACGTGCAGCAGCCGACGGCGACTCAGCAGCGATAACTTAATTCCCCCAACTTCAAAACACTGCTCTAAATCGGGATTGAGGAACCGTTGCAACACAAAATCGATTGCGTCTAGATCTCCTCGCGCTGCTAACGTCAATGGTGTCGGTGAAAATGTCGGATCGCCAAGTGCGGGTAAATCGAGCCAGTGAGTCCAAATGGGCGATTCAGCCACTTGAGATTTCAACCCATAGATAGTCGCACCTTGAATCCCTTGGGGCGTGAGTTCAATTAATAATGGGGCAATGAGATCGAGCGCAATTTTCTTAGCGGGAAATTTAGCCGATTGAGGGCTTTTGAGCTTACAAAAGATGTGGAGAGTGAGATTTTTTAGGACTGCGCTCACCTGCATGTCCACAGGTGCTAGAGCAAAATTGAGCAGTTTGGTAATCGCTTGTACATCTCCCCACCGCGCCCAATCTCTGAGCATGATGGTAGGTGGCGAAAGATCGATCCGTAATCGCCAATCAGTGACTTGAGCACCGGATTTAGAAAATTGAATCACTGCATCCTGAAACTTTTGAAGATCGAGGCTGCGAAGCGACTTGGCAAGTGGTTCGGCTAGGAGTTGATAGTCTAGACTCTTTTGGGCTGAACATGTCACCCACAGGCGATATTCTAGGTCTTGGAAGAATGAATCGGGCGATTGAAGCAGCGTATTTTCACTATCTTCTGCACTGTGTCCCTCTAGGTCTTGTACTTGAGGATGTCGTTGAATTGAGGACTGAAACTTGACCCCAACGGGGTTTAAAACTTGCGCCAAGGCTCGATCAATCTTATATTTTTCATCACCATTTGGATCGCTAACAATCGGGTTAAGCTCGATTCGGGGTAATGGCGCAGCCCGATAATTTAGTTCAGAGTAAGTGGGTTCAGTCAAGGCTTTACCGATTGGGTTTCGCTAAACTCATTCACCATAATATAGGTCTGATGGTAAATTTGTGTAGATCCACAAATACTGAATCGCTACACCTAGCACCAAGATTGCTCATTCGGTGGGTTAGAGAGTAACTCGCGAATATTTGCTTCAATCACCCGATAGCCGACATTTCCATTTAATCGCTGACGACCTTCATTGAAAATCAGCGTCGGACTCACGCTCACATTATGTTCTTTCGTTAGTTCAAAATCGCGCGAGAGTTCGGCATAAGCTGCACCACTATCAATCTCTGCTTTAATTTTATTAACGGGTAATCCTAGCTCTTTAGCAATCCGCAATTGAATTTTGCGATCGGAAATATCAGCTAGTTCGGTAAAAAAAGCCTGTCGAAATGCCCACGCAAGCTTCTCCATCAGGCTGTGACCATCTTTACCACTCACGACACCTTTATCTTCGAGTAATTTAACCGCTCTGAGCAATAGATGGCAAGAAGTTGAAGAAGTGGGAATCGTCTGAGTCCAAATATCTGGATGGATGGAGATATGCTTAAATTTAGCACCCACCTCTCGGACATGATTACTATAACCAGCAAATCCGCCTTTATCTTGCCACCGTTGCTCTAATTTGCGTTGGGCATCACCAAATACGGGGGTAAAATGATACTCGATCGAAATTTGAGTGGGGAATGTTGCTTTCAACTCGTCCAGTCGGATTTGGGCGATATACGCCCAAACACACAACAGATCGGAGAAGTAAAAAATTCGGATCGGTTTTGTCATGAATTACCCCATTTTTCGATAGCACCGAGTTGTAATAAAATAGGGATGAAATACTTCGAGGAAGTTAGATTGGAGCGCGTGGAAAAATCGATCGATAGTGGTTGGGTCATCTAAATGGAATGGAAATTCTAGATTTAGCCCTTTAGAAAAATACCAGTTAGTTACCATTTTGCCTGAGTCCGACAGCATTTCATGAAATTGAAGTAACTGCTGGCTTGGGTCTGGTAAATGTTCCATCACATCAAAACAATTAATCGTATCAAAAGTTTCGATGGGCGATAACTCCGTACAACAGCTAATTTTTGATTCTAGCCCTAACTGGTGAATCCGATGTTTGACAAAGTTATAGTTAATCGGGTTCAAATCGCAGTATACCACTTGAGTCACATTCGGACAAAGTGCTGCCGCGATCGCGTGAGTTCCAATTCCCCCCCCAAAGTCTAGCACCCGACCATGAGATTTATCGGCAACCAAGCGTAATGTATCCCCGATATAATCAGTACTAGTCAAATGCCAAGTAGCTAGCTCAAATAAATAAGCTTCGCCCACTCGATCTCGATAAAATTCACTCGCTTCTTCCCAATTAAAATCTCGTCGTCCTAACTCTGCCAAATCTTGCAAAGCTGTCTCAAACCTACACTCCAACTTTTGGGCATCAATCGCCAAGAACTGTTGCAGGTGATGTTTTAAATTAAATGCGTCTTGCCAATAACCACTCAAATACGCCGGAATCGGAAATGTAGACATGGAAGAATTATTTGACAGCTATCACTTACCAGTTATTATCGATCGGCGATTCGGTTGTCAACTGTGTACTAAATTTAGTCTTCATCCCAACCTTCGACTTCGAGTAAGGCACTGACAGGATCTTGGAGCGTAAAGCCAAAATCTAATAATTCATTTTTCCAATGTTGCCATTTATCGCCGTAGAGAAACGCGATTTTCCAAATTCCATCGCTTGGTTTTAGAATTTTGGAAGAAACCAAAGATTCTACTTGACGTTGCATTTTCACCATCGGGTGAAGCACTTGCTGAGTCATAGATAAAGATTTAATTTTTTGAATGCTTAATTTCCAGATTGACTTCCCGCCGAGTACTCTGGCACGAAATAGTAACGTGATGCGCTGGGGAAGTTATCTATCTATACTTCTACCGCATCAAGGGATGGTTTGTCAAACTTTTACTGTCAACATTGTTACAAGTTACAGCTTAGATCTGTAATTCTCTGCACTTACTGAATTTCTATAAACAGCCAGGTAATCAAAATGCCTAAGACCGAACCAGCGATCACCTGAACCGGGGTATGTCCTAATAACTCTTTAAGTTTTTCTTCGTTAAATTTATGATCTTCAGAGAATAATTCATCGACCATTTGATTAAGAATTCGCGCTTGTTTTCCTGCGGCTTGACGAACTCCCGCCGCATCATACATCACCACGACAGCAACAATTGTCGCGATCGCAAACTCAGCACTTTTCCAACCCAAATTTAGCCCAACTCCAGTTGCTAGCGAAGTCACCAGAGCAGAGTGCGCGCTAGGCATTCCGCCCGTCGTGGTCAAAACTTTCACACTTGTTTTGCCATTTTGGATCAGATCGATAATCAATTTGAGAACTTGGGCAATCAGACAAGCGGCAATCGCCACCATCAAAATCCGGTTGTCCAGAATTTGACTGATATCGTTGATGAGAGGGGCTGCCTTACTAACCACACAAATGACCTAAGAAAGGGAAAACGGGAAAGGGAAAAGGGAATAGTTTGGTATTAATGACTTCATCCTGTGAATCCTGATGGGAGATGAGTAAAATGACCTAAAGCTGATTCCCTTAATTCTTGCGATCGATAATATAGTCAGCTAGAGCCAGCAGTGGTACCGCTCTAGCCCCAAACTCTCCGAGGATCGTTTTCGCTTCAGCCACCAGTTTGTCAGCTTGACGCTTAGACTCTTCTAATCCCCACAGCTTGGGATAGGTAGCTTTTTGAGCTTGTAAATCTTTGCCGGCGGTTTTGCCAAGTTCGGCTTGAGTAGCTGTAATATCGAGAATATCATCAATAATCTGAAAAGCTAGCCCGATTTTTTGGGCAAATTGGGATAATTTTTCGATTTGGGGTTCAGTGGCTCCCGCCAGAATTGCCCCACAGACTACGCAAGATTCAAGCAGCGCGCCAGTTTTATGGTTGTGGATATAAGTCAAGGTTTCTACCGAAATATCCGCTTTACCTTCTGATTCTAAATCTACCACCTGCCCACCGACTAAACCGCCAGCCCCAACGGCTCTGGCTAAATTGGCGATCGCTTTTAACACTCGATCGGCACTCACGCCTTGGGTTTGAGTGGCGATATACTCGAAAGCATAAGCCAGCAAGCCATCCCCCGCCAAAATTGCAATGTCTTCGCCATACACTTTATGGTTGGTCAACTTACCCCGACGATAATCATCATCATCCATCGAGGGAAGATCGTCATGGATCAGTGACATCGTGTGGATCATCTCTAAGGCACAAGCAGTTGGCATCGCCAACTCTAAATTACCACCGATCGCTTCGCAACTAGCAAGACATAAAATCGGCCTTAACCGCTTACCCCCAGCCAGGAGTGAGTACCTCATCGCTGCATAGATTGTATCGGGATATCCGGGTTGGACAGCCGCATCTAGAGCCGCTTCCACTCTCGGCTGTCGATCTGTTAAATATGCCACCAGATCGAAGGCAGTGGCTGTAGCTGTTAAATCTTGGGTACTAGTCATTGGTTGCTAGAAGATGGAGAGGCGACATCCGCCTTGATGGGGAATTAGATTCCTGTCTCCACTATTTTACGAGGGATTGGTTGCTTATCTACATAAATTAGTGCAAATCCGCCCAAATAGGAGCGATCTCATCGCTCCCATTTGCAATGCTTCTAGTAATTTCATCGTCTAATTTAGACCGTGCCAACGAGGAAAATCGAAGACATGATGCTCGCTGCGGCAATCCCAATGGCTGCAAAGGTGAAGAAGCGGCCTAATTCTGGCTCGAAACCGAGGGCGTTGTCAGCTTTGCCCCCAGTGAAAAATAACGACCATGATTGCGTCGCATTCAAGGATTCTGTGCTGTTGTTGAAATCAGGGCGGAAGGCGACGGGGCCGATTAAGTCAGCAGCGGGGAAATCAAAGTCAGTTTTCATAGTTTATTTGGTGGCTTGTATTTGTATATGAACTTATATTAACATATATAAAGTTTTTGTGCCAAAGCTTGACAAAATAAATAGGTAGTGTTTACCGCCCTACTTTACGGATAGCCCCAGCAAAAATTGGTCGATCGCGAACGCTAAACCCGCACTAGTTAAAGGCACGGTCAGATTATCCAAGCCCCACTGAGCGATCGATTCTATGGCTGTTGCGACAATTGCCACCGGAATGCCGACTACCCAAGTTTGCCAAGTGTTACCGTGGACGCTAAATAAGACGATCGAGACGATCGTATAACTCACTACTAGCATCGTCCCTGTGCCTTCCCAGCTTTTGGTATTACCGAAAATTGTGTAAGGATGTCTACCAAACTTCTGGCCGATAATTGCGGCTAATCCATCCCCCCAAGCCATGATTAAAATCCCAATTACGCCATAATAAGGGCGATCTAGCGGCCAAAATACTGCCGTCACTACCCCAATACTGACAGCATAGAAAAACGTACCCAAACTCTTACGTCCAACACTATTCACACCTGGTAAAATTGGCAGCCGATAAGAAATAAGTGCGATCGCCCCAGCCAACACCGCAGCCGTAATTCCCACCCAGGCGGGGATTTGCAGCAACCAAGCAATTAAAATAACGTTGCCCGTACCAATATGAACTACCTTACGGACTTGCTCTGGCTGGGTATCGGTGTAACGGTGAAGTAGTTCGGCGGCAATAACGATCGCGCTAACATATACTGTGGCGATTGCAATATGTAGCCAAAGAATCGAGTCAATCGGCAATGTGGGCATTTGGGTCGGTAAAATGATCTTATGAAAAGAAGTTTAATCTGGTTAGTGCGGGCTTATCAAAGATTCATATCGCCGATGTTTCCCCCTAGTTGTCGATTTATGCCTACTTGCTCTCAATATGCGATCGAGTCGATCGACAGGTTTGGTACAATTAAAGGTAGTTATTTAGCCACTATGCGAGTTCTGCGTTGCCATCCGTTGCATCCTGGTGGCTACGATCCAGTCCCGGAAATTCCTGGTAATGCAACCGATGAGGAGCAGCCTCAATGTCATCACAAACACTAGTCATGCAGATGAAGCCCTATCGCCAAGTTCCCATTCAGGAGTGTGGCGAACCTTTAGTAGCAATTCCTTTAAAGTTATTTGCTGTTGAAACACCCCACCCTTATATTAAATGCGGCGCAGAATACGCGGGCAAATCACCCTATTATCTCCGCCAGGGTGTACTCGATCGAACGATCCAAGCCCAAGAAAGGCTTCAGCAGTTACATCCTGGTTGGCAGATCCAAATCTTTGATGCTTACCGTCCGGTAGAAGTCCAGCAGTACATGGTGGATTATACTTTCCAAGACACAGTAGCCAGTCGTGGCTTGGACTTAGCTAAATTATCACCCACAGAATCAGACCAAATCTGGCAAGATGTCTATCAAATTTGGGCAATTCCCAGTTTCGATTTAGACACGCCACCTCCACACAGTACCGGAGCCGCGATCGATATTACCCTAGTAGATGAGCACGGCATACTAGTAAATATGGGTTCCCCGATCGATGAAATGTCCCCGCGATCTAAACCCCAACATTTTACTAATTCTAGCGATCCGGTAGAGCAAAATTATCACCACAATCGACAACTTCTGTATCAAATCATGAATTATGCTGGTTTCGTGCGTCATCCAGAAGAATGGTGGCATTTTTCGATCGGCGATCAGCTCTGGGCATGGCTAAATAATCAAGCAGATCCCGAACATCCGCTTCAGGCTTATTATGGAAGAGCGGTTTAGGGAATAGGGAATATTTTTAAACTAGAACTAAATACCAGATATAAAATACTAAATAGCTAAGATCATGAGTGTTTTTGTTTTATTATTTAATGCACGCACCGATAATGAGGGGATTTACTCAACTCAGGTTGGCGATCGCAATGTGATTTTAATGTTTGAACAAGAAGATGATGCGGTGCGCTATGCCGATCAGCTAGAAGCGGAAGATTTTCCCAAACCAACTGTAGAAGGCATCGATCCGGAAGAAATTGAAGAGTTTTGTCAAGATTCCGACTATGATTGTATTCTTGTAACTGCGGAAATGTTGGTCACGCCGCCATCGCAAAACTTAGAAGAAACTGATTGGCAACCCACCAGTAAACAGCAAGCTTCAGCTAATGATGAAGATAGTATCGACATGGATGCCATGCGAAAACGGTTAGAAAGATTACTCTAAATAAAGCATAACCTAATGACAGACAATCTAAAAACAAGGGGGCATTTATTAACCGAACAGGTGAATGTCAATAGTGCGAATCTTGATCGACTGAGTACTCTAGAGCTAGTAGATTTATTCAATCAAGAAGATGTAAATACCCTCCAGGCGATCGCAGGTGCTAGACAGGAATTAGCCGCCGCAATAGATATCATTGCTGATTCACTCCGTCAAGGTGGTCGGTTGTTCTACATTGGGGCAGGGACTAGCGGTAGATTAGGCGTACTTGATGCGGCAGAGTGTCCCCCCACTTTCTGTACCCCACCGGAATTAGTGCAGGGGATTCTCGCTGGGGGTGCTGGGGCATTAGTCAAGAGTTCGGAAGGATTGGAAGATATCGCTAGCGATGGTGCCCAGGCGATGGCAGATTATCAGATCGGGAAGCATGATGTCGTTGTCGGCATTACCGCTGGGGGGACGACTCCCTACGTTCACGGCGCGATCGAAGCGGCAAAGCAGCGCGGGGCAAAAACGGTATTTATTGCCTGTGTGCCCGCAAATCAGGTCGCGAGTAAGGCCGATATCGAGATTAGATTACCCGTCGGGCCAGAAATTTTATCGGGTTCTACCCGCCTAAAATCGGGCACTGTGACCAAGATGGCTTTAAATATTTTGTCCACAGGGACAATGGTAAAGTTGGGGAAGGTTTACGGCAATCGAATGGTCGATGTAGCGGTGACAAACACGAAACTACTCGATCGAGCGTTACAGATGATTCAGGATTTGACTCAGCTCGAAAGATCGGCGGCGAGTGAACTATTAGAAGCTAGCGGTCGCTCGGTGAAAGTAGCTTTACTGATGCATTGGACGCAAATCGATCGTGCTCGTGCAGAAGTGATTTTGGCAGAGCATAACGGGCAACTGCGATCGGCAGTGGAGTCTGGGGGATAGGATGTTCCGTCACCGATCTTCTCTGTTTGGCAAATGACATAAACTGTGGATCTGTAGATCGGTAGCCCTGTTGTCGTGTTTTGGTTAATAGCAGTCTATCCTAGTAAAGAGAGTCGATCTTTCCACATCGCTTGTGTGAAATAAAAACTCTTTATTTTCACCGCTGACTGAAACGATGGCTTTTTCTGCTCTGATTCGCACCCTCGAACGCTCCCAACTAGCTGCGGAACTACTTTCCAAACTCCAACAGCAGGGGATGCTACATCTCAATGGTTTACCTCGCTTACCCAGAGGGTTAGTGGCTTCGGCTTTGGCGCAAGGTTCCCAACGAAATTTATTAGTGGTGACAGCAACGAGCGAAGAAGCAAGTCGATGGGCGGCTCAATTAGAGGCGATGGGCTGGCAAACTGTCCAATTCTATCCCACGACCGAATCGTCTCCCTATGGAGATGTGAGCCGCGAATCTGAAATGATTTGGGGACAGATGCAAGGGTTGGCGGAAATTATTCACACTGGCAGTCAAAGCCTAGCGATCGTCGGCACTACGCAGTTATTACAGCCACACTTACCCTCTCCAGAAAACTTTGCAACACGGTGTTTAACGTTGCAGGTAGGACAAACTGGTGATGTCGAGGCGATTAGTACTCAGTTGGTCAATCTGGGGTACGATCGAGTGCCACTAGTCGAGACAGAAGGGCAATGGAGTCGGCGGGGTGATATTATTGATATCTTTCCAGTGGCGGCAGAGTTGCCGGTTAGGTTGGAATGGTTTGGTGATGAGTTGGACAAACTGCGCGAATTCGATCCAGCAACTCAACGTTCTCTAGATAAGATTGCAAGTCTGATTCTGACTCCGGTAAATTTTGAAGTTTTTAGCGATCGAGAGTCAGATAGCTGCTATTCTCTGATCGATTATTTACCAGATAATTGCCTAGTGGCGATCGATGAGTTCGATCGTTGTTTAGCACATAGCGATCGCTGGTGGGAATATACTCAAGCAGAATGGGAAACATTACCCGAAGGTACACCAGTTAGACATCAGAAGTTTGATGATACTGTTACTCAAGTTTCTCGGCGGTTTAATTGTCTGCACTTGAGTGAATTAGTCATTGAGGGCGAGGGCTTGAATCTGGCTTGTCGATCGATTCCGACTATTCCCCATCAATTTGCCAAGATTGCTGAGACGCTGCGAGATTATCACAAGCAAAATTATTCAAGTTGGTTAGTATCTGCCCAACCATCTCGATCGGCAGCATTATTACAAGAACATGATTGTCCAGCTCAATTTGTGCCGAATCCACGAGACTTTCCGGCGATCGATAAGTTGCAAATTCAGCATACAGCAGTAGGTCTAAAATATTCTGGCATAGCTGAATTAGAGGGATTTATTCTACCTACCTTTCGGATGGTGGTAGTTACCGATCGAGAGTTTTTTGGTCAGCAATCTTTAGCCAGTTTTAGCTACGTTCGTAAACGGCGGCAGGCGGCATCAAAACAGATCGATCCAAACAAATTACGTCCTGGTGATTATGTTGTTCATCGGAATCATGGTTTAGGCAAATTTATTAAATTTGAAAGTATTAGTACCGATGATATTGTTCGTGACTATCTAACAATTCAATATGCCGATGGTTCGCTCCAAGTTCCTGCCGATCGATTAGAAGTATTATCAAGATTTAGGCAGGGCGCAGCCGGAAGACCAGAATTAAATAAACTATCTGGTCAAGCGTGGGAAAAGACCAAGGCAAAAGTCAAGAAGTCGATTAAAAAGTTAGCATTTGATTTGCTAAAACTATATGCCGAGAGATCGCAAACAGAAGGATTTTCTTTTCCTCCCGATGCACCTTGGCAACAGGAATTAGAAGACTCATTTCGCTATCAACCAACCCCAGATCAGTTGAAAGCAACTCAAGATGTTAAACGGGATATGGAAAGCAATCGACCGATGGATCGATTAGTTTGTGGAGATGTCGGATTTGGTAAAACTGAAGTAGCAATTAGAGCTATTTTTAAAGCCGTCACTGCACATAAGCAGGTCATATTTCTCGCGCCAACTACAATTTTAACTCAGCAACATTATCATACTCTCCAAGAACGATTTGCTCCCTATCCGGTTAATGTTGGGTTACTCAATCGGTTTCGGACTGCTGAGGAACGAAAAAATATTCTCCACCGCCTCAAAACTGGAGAATTAGATATAGTAGTCGGCACTCATCAACTTTTGAGTAAAGAACTGAAATTTAAAGAACTAGGTTTGCTAGTTATCGATGAAGAACAACGATTTGGAGTCAATCAAAAGGAAAAAATTAAGACTCTCAAAAGTAAAATTGATGTTTTGACACTCTCAGCGACACCAATTCCCCGGACTCTTTATATGTCCTTGTCTGGCGTGCGCGAAATGAGCCTAATTATGACTCCACCACCTTCGCGGCGGCCGATTGTCACTCATTTATCACCTTATAATTTAGAAGCAATTGCCACCGCAATTCGGATTGAACTCGATCGCAGTGGACAGATATTTTATGTTGTACCGAGAATCGATGGCATTGAAGAAACAGCAGCTAAAATTCATGAACTAATTCCATCTTGTCGGATTGCGATCGCTCACGGACAAATGGATGAGTCGGAACTAGAATCAACGATGTTGACATTTAGTAATGGTGATGCAGATTTACTAGTCTGTACAACAATTATCGAGTCAGGTTTAGATATTCCTCGCGTCAACACTATCTTAATTGAAGATGCCCATCGATTTGGCTTATCTCAATTGTATCAATTACGCGGTCGAGTCGGACGGGCGGGAATTCAAAGTCATGCGTGGTTATTTTATCCCAAGGAGAAAACACTCTCCGAACAAGCTAGACAGCGGTTAAAGGCGATTCAGGAGTTTACTCAGTTAGGTTCTGGCTATCAACTCGCGACTCGCGATATGGAGATTCGGGGCGTGGGTAATCTTCTCGGTGCAGAGCAATCGGGACAGATGGATGTAATTGGTTTCGATCTCTATATGGAGATGCTCCAAGAAGCAATTAAAGAGATTCGCGGACAAGAAATACCGCAAGTGGAGGATACCCAAATCGATCTGAAAGTTACGGCAATGATTCCTGCTGATTATATCCCCGATTTAGATCAAAAAATGAGTGCCTATCGATCGGTAGCCGGAGCAGATACACCCGAAGAATTAGTAAATATTGCCGCTGAATGGCACGATCGATATGGCGAAATTCCCAAACCAGCCCAACAGTTATTCCGCATTGTTGAACTCAAACAAATTGCTAAAAAACTGGGCTTTAGTCGGATTCGTCCTGATGGTAAGCAGCATGTTATGTTAGAGACACCAATGGCAGAACCAGCCTGGAATTTACTTGCCGAATATCTAACCGACAGTGCCAAATCTCGGTATGTTTATAGCCCTGGGAAAGTCACGGCAAGGGGTTTAGGAGTATTACGTCCAAATGAACAAGTGGAAACCCTGATTGGGGTATTGAGTAAAATGCAAGGAATCTTGATGAGTGAAAATTCTTTCTATGTTGGTCAATCAAAGTGCGAAATGTAGGTTTAAGAAACCAAACTTTTTTAAAAAGTCGGGTTTCTGGTTAAAACTAGGGGATCAACACATTAAACATCTAAACGACGCTTGATCGCGTTTGCCCAAGCATCAGTAATTGCCGCGATATCTAGATCGATTAATCCTGTTTCAGCAGTTACTTGGAAATGGTCATCGGTAGTACCGACAACACCTAAATATTGCCAAGTATCAGTGACATGTTCGCCCAAATAAGCCTCAAATTCTGCTTGATGAGTGGCACCTACTGAGACGATAATTCTCGCACCACCTTCACCAAATAACACTGTGTCTAACCGACTGGCAATTGAGCCAATCTGAATCGAGGCTCCCTTATTACCGGAAATACAACACTCAGCTAGAGCCACGGCTAAACCCCCTTCGGCGGAGTCGTGAGCGGATTTAATCCAGCCTTGGTGGATACCATACCGACAAGCGGCTTGAACTTGAAGTTCGAGGTCAAAATTCACGGCTGGAGGTTGTCCCGCAACGGTTTGGTGGAGAGTGGCGAGATATTCTGAGGCACCGAGAGTTACCTGGGGAGATAGCTCTGTGGCTGTGGGGATGCCGAGGAGGTAAATTCGATCGCTAGTATTTTGCCAACCTTGACCGCAAACCTTGGTAATATCCTCAACAATTCCGACCATCCCGACAACTGGAGTCGGATAAATCGGGACGGGTTTGCCTTCCGCATCGAAGGTTTCGTTGTAGAGAGAGACATTTCCGCCAGTTACAGGGGTATTAAAGGCGGAGCAAGCTTCGGCTAAACCTGTGCAAGCATTGGCGAGTTGCCAATAGCCGATCTGTTTTTCGGGACTACCGAAGTTGAGATTGTCGGTTACGGCAACAGGTTCGGCTCCGACACAACTGAGATTTCGGGCTGCTTCGGCGACGACCATTTTCGCCCCTTCGTAAGGATTGAGATAGACGTAACGGGGGTTACAGTCAACCGTTGCGGCTACGCCCAATTTGGGATTATTGATGGTAGATTGACGACCTTGAATCGTTTCTAGCGGGCGGATGCGAATCACAGCGGCATCTGCGCCACCGGGTAACATGACTGTATTGTTTTGGACTTGGTGATCGTATTGACGATAGACCCAGCGTTTGGAGGCGATCGAAGGGGTATCTAATAGGGTCATTAAAACCTCATTCCAACTGTGGGATTTACCCTGAATTTCGATGCCTTGAGTGGTTGCTGGGGGGAGTAAGTCCGGTGTCCATTGCCAAGCTGTTTGAGCATACTCAGGGGCTTCTGCCATCAATTCATGCTTGTAGATGGGGGTATTATCAGCGAGGGCTGTAGCTGGAACTTCCGCCGCGATCGAGCCTTGAAACAGGATGCGGACGATCGGTTCTGCAATTACTGTTCCAGCGACGACGGCGTGAAGTCCCCATCGCTCAAAGATGTCGATCAATTCCTGTTCCCGTCCCTTGTGGGCGACAAATAACATCCGTTCTTGAGATTCAGACAGAAGGTATTCATAGGGCACCATGCCTGGTTCGCGGGCGGGGACTAAATCGAGGTTAAACTCAACGCCAACGCCGCCTTTGGCAGCCATTTCCGAACAGGAACAAGTGATTCCCGCCGCGCCCATATCCTGGGCAGCAACTACTGCACCTGTTTTAAAAGCTTCCAGACAAGCTTCAATGAGCGATTTTTCGAGAAAGGGATCGCCAACTTGGACAGCGGGACGATTATCGATCGATTCTGCGGTGAGTTCAGCACTGGCAAAACTCGCGCCACCCATTCCATCGCGTCCGGTGGTGGAACCGACATAGAGGACTGGATTGCCGATTCCGGCTGCACCCGATTTGACGATCGTATCTGTCTCCATCAGTCCCATCGCCATCGCATTAACGAGGGGATTACCAGAATAAGCGGGGTCGAAATAAACTTCACCGCCAACTGTCGGTACGCCGACGCAATTGTGGGTGACAATCCCCGAACTAGTGACAAACAGATGAGTATTATCTACCTCTACATCATAAACATCGCAAGGTTCCACATTATGCGTAGCAATACTATGGATTTTTACGGTACTCATCAGTGTCCTCGTTGTGGCACAAATAGCTCCATTACCGGATTCACGATGATGTTCTACCTTGGCTAGTGACAAGCTTTTCAACCAATCTCGACGAACTTCAATTTTCCATAATGCTGGATAGTGAAATTCTCGCCCTTTAATCATGCCGACTGACTCAGGTTGATGGTGAATCTGGGGCATGAGTCCTTGATTTTGGACCAACAGTATTACCTGATCGAATAGTTGGCGACTAGAAGTCGAGAAAAAAATCTTCTCCGCAGATCCAGCTCCACCTGTAGGAGTAGGAATAGTGGGATTATTCCGAATCAAACTTTTGAGTAATTCCTGTTGGAGTTGATGGCTCCACTCCCACACAAAATCCGGAATGCGTTTGTGGGTAGATTCGTTACCGCAGCCCCATCCTTGGGTAAAGAGGTAGCCTAAGAGCCAAGAGGAGACACAGACAGCCATCCCCGATGTGCGTTGTTGGGGACTAGCTGCGATGCCTAAGTCGTGGAGAATCTCGATCAGATCGGTGGCAGCAGTAGTTTCCTGATGAGTAAAGTTAAAGTAGATCCGATAAATGTTCCCAGATGGGGATACATTACCCGTAGCGAGGTAATAGCCGAGTAACCTGGCAAAAGCGGCATTTGGAGTGATGATGACGGGTAGCCAGTCATCCTTGCCATGTTGACCAATTTTGAGATCGGCACGAGAAAAGTTGAGGCTTTGGGCGAGTCCGAGTAGTTGTTCGAGATTGAGGAATCGATCGAGTGGGAATGTGGCGGTATTTAGGTAATGATTACGTTTCTGAATCGAGGGTTCAAATAGTTCGAGGGTAGTCCGGATCAGATCCGTAGGTTTCCATCCGGCAGGAAGTCTGACACAGAGTTCGCGCTCTTGGCGGAAACTAGCGGGAATTGCGGCAATGAGATCGATCTCGGCTGGTTGTTGGTTCGGGATTTCGGGAAGTGCCTGAAGGACAGGAATATCGTCGCCAACACGGAGGGTTTGGGCGTAGCGGATGCGAACCTTTTTCTCATCTTCTACCCGCAACATTGGATGATCGGGGGTGACGGTGATGGTACGTCCGAGGGATGTGCGAATAGTGACTAGTTTGTCGGTTGTCCGTTGGAAAATTCGGCTGACTCGCTGCCAGTTACTTTGATTGGTTTTGGGATCGATCGAGAGGGTTTCGATGCCAGGGGCGAGTTCGGCTGTCTGGGTGCCATCGGGTAAATGGCTGGTGACAAAATTACCGATCGTATCGAAATGGATACCGCGCTCGTCACGCCAGATCAAGGTTTCTGAACCGAGGAGGCAGTTGCCATAGTGAGAGATACCAGCGACGACTCCGGTAAACAGGCGGCGGGTTTTAGCATCCTTGAGATCGCCAAACCGGAGGGAATTAAGGATCGCAATGGGACGCGCACCCATTGTAAAGATGTCCCGAAGAATACCGCCGACACCTGTAGCCGCGCCTTGGAATGGTTCGACAGCCGAGGGGTGATTGTGGGATTCAATTTTGAAGGCAAGTTGCAGTCCATCGCCAAGATCGATCACGCCAGCGTTTTCCCCTGGACCGACCAGAACCCGTTTGCCTGTAGTGGGAAATTGGCTGAGGAGGGGACGAGAATTTTTATAGCAGCAGTGTTCTGACCACATCACTCCAAACATGCCTAGTTCGGCTTTATTAGGGTGTCTGCCCAGTCGATTGACAATTTCGAGGTATTCGGCTGGTTTGATGCCTTCTGCGGCGATTTGAGCGGGGGTGAAGGGGGAGAGGGATGTCATGATATGAGGGTTTGATGGGAGGTTTTGGCAGGGGGTTGGCGATCTTAAACAGTCCTAATTTCGTAGCTAGCGATCTGGCTATCTCTGGTCATCAAAATTAAATCTTCAGACATCGCTTGTGCTACCATCATTCGATCGAACGGATCTTGATGATGCAAAGGTAATCGATACAGTCTTTGACTATGCTCGATCGTGATCGGTAATTCCAAAAAGTTATTTGCAGCTAAAGCTGCTGGCAGATCATCTGGAGCTTCCAACTTACCAGTCATCTTTTTGACAGCTATTTCCCAAGCTGTTACAGCACTAACAAACACCAAATTATCTGGATCGGTAATCATAGCAGTCTGTGCTGACGACAATTTTTGGTCTTGGTTGAGCCACCAGAGCAGAATATGCGTATCAAGGAGTATTTTCATCATTCATGCCCATAAAACCAGCTAAAATCTCTGGTGGTAGCGGATCGTCAAAGTCTTCAGCCATTTTGACTCGACCTTTCCAATAACCAGGGGTGCGCGGCTTTTTCTCAGTTTGATAGGGAATCAGTCGGGCTAGTGGTTTACCAGCTTTGCTAATAATTACTTCCTCTCCATCGAGTACAGACTCCAATAGTTGGGAAAGAGTAGTTTTGGCTTGGTGAATATTGACTACTTTCATCTTGAATATTAACTTAGCTAGACTTAGTTTAACTTATTTGATTTACTAGGACGATCTGTTCATTGGGATTTAGGGTAATTAGTTTGTCTCCGATGCCGTCTTTGCCATAGGTTTGGATTTTGTCGAGAGAGATCCGTTCATGGCGATTGGCAGTGGTGACGAGATCTAGAGTAGGGGTTGGGAGATTGATGTAGATCAAGTTGTCGGTTTTGATGGCGAATTGCATGGCGTGAGTGCCCATGTTTCCGGTTTGGACGATGCGGATATTGGAGATCGGAATTCGTTTGGCATAACCATGACGGGTGATCAGAATGAGATCGTTTTCGCTGTTGGCGGGAATACAGCCGACAATATGTTCTCTGGTGCCGACTTTCAGGGCTTGAATGCCCTGGGAAACACGTCCCATGAGAGGGATTTGTTCCGAAGCTAGGGCTAGGCGCAGGATTCTCGCGCCGGAGGTGGCGATGATGATTTCTCGTTGGTTGGTGAGGGGCACAATCGTATGGAGGCTATCTTCTTCGCGGAGTTTAATTAATGTGGTGCCTCGATTGGTTAGTCCGGTGAGTTCTTGGAGCAAGATGCGTTTGATTTTACCCTGATTGGTGAGGAGTAGAAGTTGTTGGAGATCTTCGGTTGTTGCTGCGGGGCTAGGGAGTGTGAAAATTATTTGTTCCTTGGTATCATCGTCTTGGAGCGCAGGGACTAAACTAGTTAGAATTGTGCCTTCGGCATTACCCAGTGTTGGGGGAATATCGCGAATTTTGAGGGGGTACGCTTTACCACTTGTGGTGACTAATGTGAGTTCTTCATCAGTACTAGTTTGATAGGTTTTGATGACGAAATCTTGGCTATTTGGATTGAGTTTGGTACCTGTTTTACTCAGTCTTCTAATGTAGCCTTGATGAGTGATTTCGACTGTGGTGGGTTGACTGGGTTCGGCTTCAATGATTTGGAGTTGGGATGTGGGCAGAATGTTCGATCTTGCGGCTTTAGTTTTGGTTTTAGGGGAAATTTCTACATTAGATTGTTTGACTTTCGGATCGATTTTGGGTGGTTCAATGATGGTGATTTTGCTACGGCGATCGTCGCTGTATTTCCGTCTGAGCGATCGCAAGTCTCGCTTGAGAGATTTTAGCAGTTCGTGTCGATCCTCTAGTAGGTTGGTTAAACCGTTAATCTTACTATTTAGTTCTTGAAACTCGGTCTGGAGGTTCTGCTTTTCTAAACCTGTGAGTCGGCGCATTGGCATCGCCAGAATTGCATCGGACTGGGTATCGCTTAAGTCTAATTCTGTCTGGAAGATCGCTTTGGCGGTCGTTCCATCGGGAGCGTTGCGGAGGATCGTAATCACTGCATCGAGATTATCTAGTGCGGTGAGCAATCCGGCGAGAATATGCACCCGTTTTTGGGCTTGCTCTCGTTCGTTGCTGTATTGACGGGTAAGAGTGGTTTCTCGAAACCGGAGAAATTCTTCGAGCAGTTGTCTGAGAGTAAGCTGTCTGGGTTGTCCGTCAACGATCGCGAGTAAAGTTGCCCCAAAGTTACTCTGGAGCGCGGTTTGCCGATAGAGTTGTTCGAGGACATGTGCAGGTTCGTTATCGCGCTTGATCTCAATCACAACGCGCATTCCTTCTCTATCGCTCTCATCCCGCAGATCGGCGATGCCGTCAATTTTGCCCCCATTGACAAGTTCGGCAATGCGTTCGATCCAGGCGGCTTTATTCACCTGATAGGGCAATTCAGTGACGATGAGCGAATCGCGGCGTTTTTTCGATTTAATTAGTTTGGCTTGGCTACTCGCAGTTTCGACATGAGATACGCCGCGCACAGTAATGATTCCTTTCCCTGTCCGGTAAGCATCATGGATACCTTCAATCCCCATGATTTCGCCCCCAGTCGGGAAATCAGGGCCAGGAATTAGTTCCCATAGTTTAGCATCAGGGAGATCTGGTTTATCGATTAGGGCGATCGCGCCGTCGAGGACTTCGCCCAAATTATGGGGCGGAATATTCGTCGCCATCCCCACTGCAATCCCGCTACAGCCGTTAATTAGTAGCAGTGGTACTTGGGCTGGTAAAACTGTTGGCTCTTGTTGCGAGTTATCGAAGTTGCCAATAAAATCAACTGTTGCCGTACCGATTTCGCTCAATAGTGCCTCGTGGCTAATCGGTGCTAGTCTGGTCTCTGTGTACCGCATCGCTGCTGGCGGATCGTTATCCACCGAGCCAAAATTTCCGTGTCCACCCAAGAGCGGATAACGGGTAGAAAAGTCCTGCACTAGTCGAACTAGTGCATCATAAACCGATTGGTCGCCGTGAGGATGATATTTACCCAACACATCCCCAACGACGCGGGCACATTTCCGAAACGGTCTGTCGGGGGTCAATCCTAGTTCGTGCATCGCGTAAATAATTCGCCGATGCACGGGTTTTAAACCATCTCGCACATCGGGTAACGCGCGCCCCACGATTACACTCATGGAGTATTCTAGGTACGATCTTTGCATCTCCGAGTGCAGTGCTGTCGGAATAATTCTCTCTGTACCTAGCAGATCTAACTGTTTTGCCATGAGTTTAAATACCTGTTGCCTGTTGCGATCGCTACGTTAATCTCAGTCTGCCACAATTTGTTCACAGTCAGACCAGACTGTAAAATAATAATACATAATTACCAGGGGAGGTGGATAGTGGATAGTGGATAGCGACTTGCGTTAAACATGTTGCGATTACCCGGCTAATTAAGCAGTTCTGATCACTACCCACTATTCCCTATCCCCTAAAGCCCAACCCCTACCCCCTAGTGGGAGTCTTAGTAATAAAATCTCTAACTCTAGGAGTCTGAATTAACTTCCGGGTGTCACTGAGGAGCTTATCACCCCACAAATTATCTTTAAGATATTGAATATTTGCATAACGACTATCGAGGGTAATCGCTTTTTCAGCAGTGGAGAATGCTTCGGATTGTTTACCCTGGGTAAATAAAGCAACAGCGATCGCCAGTAACGGCTCAGCGGCTTTGGGATCGATCGAGCTGGCTCGTTGCCAGTTTTGGATGGCGGCATTAATATCGCCACTTTCGTAACTAACTAGTCCAATATTATTAATCGCCGGCCAGAATTTAGGATCTTTTTTAACTGCTTTTTGATATTGAGAAATCGCATCTGCATATTTATTCGATCGATAGTAAGCGTTACCCAAATCGAATAGTGCGCTGTTGTTATCTGGTTTGATCTTCAGTCCAGCTTGTAAGACATCGATCGCTTTTTGATGCTCTCCTTTCTGGAAATATGCCGAACCTAGCATAAATAAGATATCTGGATCTTGAGGTTTAATCGCTTTGCCTTGTTGGAGTGCGTCAATCCCTTTGTCATACTTTTGGGTTTGGACATACAAAGTACCTAAAAAGAACCACGCTTCATGATTTTTAGGAGCCAATTGTGTCGCTAAGGCAACACGAGGGATTGCTTGTTCGTACTGCTGAAACTGAACCAACCCGGCAGCTTGTCGCAATAAGCTTTTACTTGTATCTTCTAAAGATTGAGGATTTTGCTTGAGGGTATAGGGAAGCAACGCTTGGCTATAAGTTGCCGTTGGCAAACTCACTACACCCAAGCAAGCAGTGAGAAGCAATAGATAGATCCGTTTAGGCACGATAAAATATGTCTAGGTAGATGGCTGAAGAGAGATCGGTCAACGATCGCGAGAATACCATAACTTATCGCGCTGTCTTCCAATTCCCATCATAAAACAGATTCTACAGTTACAAGTTATCCGTTGTTGGGTAGAGATTAGTCCGAACTACTATCACCGATTGAATAGCTTCTCGCTCAACATTACTTTTTGCACTGGTAATCCCCTTCAACTCAGAGCTAAAATAGAAGGTAAATAAAAGTAACAATTTTCACAAAAGTTGCCGACGGTTCCACTGTTCTATCAGGTCGGTCGCTTACTGCCTGCAACGGCAAGCCGTTCAAGAGTTTGGAGCTACTATTTTTACATCTTGGGCACCCATGCAATTACCTTTACTCAAAGATCTCAAACGTCCTCTGCCGATAGTTGCAGGCATCGCCGCAGCTACCATTGGTGTTGCCGCACTCGGCACAGTTGCCTACAATCAGTTTAAACCCACTGCTAAAATCGATCTCGAACAGTATACCGTTGCAGCAAAAGCACAGGATTTGACCGATCGAATTACCGCCAGCGGTAGTATCATTCCCTTTCAAACAGCGAATCTTAGCCCTAAAACAGCAGGTCGAGTTGAACGGCTCTTTGTCGAACAAGGAGATCGAGTCCAACAAGGACAAAAGATCGCCCAAATGGAAAATACTGAGGTTCGAGCGCAATATGCCCAAGCTCAGGCGAATCTCCGGCAAACTCAAGCCAATCTCAATAAAGCAAAAAATGGCACCAGAGCCGAAGAAATCGCTCAAGCGCAAGCCAGGCTAGCCCAAGCGCAAGCTAATTTAGACAAAGCTAAAAACGGCAACCGTCCAGAGGAAACCGCTCAAGTCAAGGCAAAACTCGCTCAAGCTCAAGCCAATCTCAATTTGGCTCGATCGATCGCCCCGCAACAAATCGAGCAGGCGACAGCCCAGGTATCGGCAGCTACAGCTAAGCTCAAACTCGCTCAAACTCAGGTCAATCGATTTCGATCGCTCCAAGCATCGGGGGCAATTGCCCAAGAGAAACTGGATCAGTCTACTGCTGACTATCAAACAGCCAAGGCAAATCTTCTCGACGCGCAACAAAAACTCCAGCAAGCCCGGAATAGTAGTCAATTGGAAATCAGTCAACGTCAAGCCGCTGTTGCGGAAGTTCAGCAAGCTCTGCGCCAGTCGCAGATGGGCAGTCGGGTAGAAGATATTGCTAGTCTATCCGCTCAAGTCGATCAGGCCCGATCGGCATATCAACAAGCCAAGAATGGCAGCCGCCCTGAAGAAATTGCCCAGTTGACAGCAGCGGTAGGTGTCGCCCAAGCCCAAGTAGATTCCGCCCAGTCCCAACTCCAAGACTCGCTAGTTGTGGCTCCCTTTGCCGGATTAATCACCCAACGATATGCGAGCGTCGGTGCTTTTGTAACCCCGACAACTTCAGCTTCATCAAGTTCTTCAGCAACTTCAACTTCGATTGTCGCACTGGCGAAAGATTTAGAAGTCAAGGCGAAGGTGCCAGAAGTAGATATCGGCAAAATTCGCCCCGGCCAAAAAGTGGAAATTACTGCCGATTCTTTTAGCGACAAGCCTTTTCAGGGTACTGTCAGGTTAGTTGCGCCAGAGGCTGTTTTGGAGCAAAATGTCACGTCATTTGAAGTGAGAGTTAGTCTCGACACAGGTAAAGATGTGTTGCGATCGGGGATGAATGTTAACGCGATCTTTACGGGCAATCGGACTGCTAATGCTCTAACAATTCCTACAGTTGCCATTAGTTCTAAACGCGGTCAAACTGGTGTTTATGTAACTGGTGAAAACAACGAACCTAAATTCCAAGTCATCAAGGTTGGCAGCACTGTCCGAGACAAGATTCAAGTCATCGAAGGTCTAAAAGCTGGCGATCGAGTCTTCATCGATATCCCCAAAGGATTTAAAGAAAAAATGATGGATGATGGCAGTAAGTAGTTGGGCGATAGGATTTAAGCTTTAGGTATTGGGAGTACTTAGCAGCTTCGATCTAAGAACTTATTTTAACATTTAATAATATCAATGAACTTATTTGAAAGTTTGAGCATGGCAGCAAAAACCCTCGTGGCAAATAAGCTACGAAGCAGCTTAACTATGCTGGGGATTGTAATTGGGAATGCGTCGGTAATTACAATGGTTGGTGTGGGTGAAGGTACTCAAAAATTAGCAACCGATCAATTCAAAAATTTGGGGCCAAATACCCTGTTTATCTTGCCTGGTAGCCCTAAAGCTCAAAATATTCGGAGTGGGGGAGTACCGCCAACTTTAGTATTGAGTGATGCAAGAGCGATCGCGCGTCAAGTTCCTTCGGTTAGTGGTGTTTCGCCGACACTTCAATCTTCTTTAGTCGTTAACTATGAAAGTATTACGACAACTTCGATTATTCAAGGGATCACACCGGAGTTTACCACCGTTCGTAATTTTGCCGTAGATAAAGGGAGATTTGTGACTGCACTTGATGGTCAAAAAGACAAACAAGTTGCTGTCTTAGGCACAGATATTGCCCAAAGATTATTCGCTAAAGAAAGTCCATTGGGTAAGCAAATTCGGATTAACAATCTAAGTTTTGACGTAATCGGCTTAATGGAATCGAAAGGGTCTTCCTTTGGTAGTAACCAAGATGATGCAATCTTTATCCCGATTAGTACAATGAGTAAACGGGTGATCGGTCGAACTTCACCGTTTGGACTGCGAGTATCCTTTATTGCCGTAGCAGCTAAAAATAGTGAGAGTATGGATGCGGCTGAGTTTCAGATTACTAACTTGTTGCGCCGCAGACATAAAATTGTTGGTGAAAATGACTTTACAGTTCGCAACCAAAAAGATGCACTCCAAATCGTCAATACAATCACAGGTGCGCTGACGTTGCTATTGAGTGCGATCGCCGGAATTTCGCTTCTAGTCGGTGGAATTGGCGTGATGAATATTATGTTAGTATCAGTGACAGAGCGGACTCAAGAAATTGGACTCCGAAAAGCGATCGGCGCAACGCAGAATGATATCTTAGTTCAATTTACGATCGAAGCAATTATTCTCTCAACGGTGGGAGGAATTGTGGGTACTTTAATTGGGATTGGAAGTATTTTAATTATCGGTGGTCTGACTCCACTTAAACCAGGAATTTCTCCATCAGCCATCCTGCTAGCGGTCAGTGTCTCCGGTGGTATCGGCTTATTCTTTGGGGTGGTTCCTGCGAGACAAGCCGCCAAATTAGATCCGATCGAAGCTTTGAGAAGTATTTAATTGGGATTGACAGGATTAGGTTGCCAGTATCAAACCCTTCCCCTTTTCCCTTTCCCCTTTCCCCTTTCCCCTCTCCAACTCATGATAAAACCCATCATTATCCGACTCGAAGATGTATATAAAACCTACGGAATTGAAGACACCCTAGTCAAAGCATTAGATGGAGTCAATTTAACGATCGAAGAGGGCGAATATTGCTCGATTATGGGGCCTTCTGGTTCGGGTAAATCGACAGCGATGAATATTATTGGTTGTCTCGATCAACCGACAAGTGGGCATTATTATCTAGACAAATTAGATGTATCTACAGTCGCAGATGCTGAACTTGCCGGAATTCGCAATCGCAAACTTGGTTTTGTATTTCAACAGTTCCATCTTCTCCCCCAACTCACCGCTCTCGAGAACGTGATGTTACCAATGGTGTATGGGGGGCTATCTAGCACCGAACGAAAGGAGCGGGCGGAGGTTGCCTTGGAAAAAGTTGGCTTGACTAACCGGATGGCGAATCGTCCCAATCAACTCTCTGGGGGTCAGCAACAGCGGGTAGCGATCGCCAGGGCAATTGTCAATCAACCACGGGTATTACTCGCTGATGAGCCTACAGGTGCCCTAGATTCGCGCACTACTCAAGAGGTGATGGATATTTTCACTGAGTTGAATGAAACGGGAATTACGATCGTCATGGTGACGCATGAACCCGATGTGGCGAAACAAACCAAACGAATTGTCTGGTTTAAAGATGGGCAAATTGTCTATGCCAATCTCACTCCCGATGATATTTATCGCGTGGCTGTTGCTGGTGTTACCTAGATCTTCGAGGGAGTTTGGTAGAATTAAAGACGGTAATCTTTAGAGGCGATCAATGGACACTTCACTTATCCCCATTCTAGGTACTGCTGCTTTTGGATTACTGGTCATCGTGACATTGGGCGTAGCCTATCTCACTTTATCTGGTTGGCGCGATCGGCAACGTCGGGAACAGGATCGACGGGCTAGCCGTTAGAAATTGGTTTAAATTAAGGTGCAAAGATGGATTTAATTCTCTGCCACACCACCGCCGATTTTGATGCACTGGGGGCAGCAGTGGGGCTAACGCGCCTGCTCCCTGGGAGCAAAATTGTACTGACTGGTGGCGCACATCCCCCTGTCAAAGATTTTTTGGCACTGCATCGCGATGAGTATCCATCGATCGAAAGGCGTTCGGTAAATCCAGCCCAAATTCGCTCTCTAACTGTAGTAGATACCCAACAACGCGATCGATTAGGCAAAGCAGCGGAATGGTTTGACCTAGAGCATGTAAACAGCATTACAGTCTACGATCATCACTTCAATCAGCTTGCCAGCGATATTCCCGCCACGCAAATTTATATCGAGCCAGTTGGGGCAAGCACGACGATTATTGTCGAGAAATTGCAACAGGCGGATATTAATCTCACTACTGCCGAAGCGACGGTGATGGCATTGGGGATTCATGTTGATACTGGATCTCTGACTTTTGAAATGAGTACGGCACGAGATGCCTTAGCATTGGGGTGGCTGATGCAACAAGGTGCTAACCTATCAGCAATTAACGAATATATCGAGCCAGGGTTATCACCCCAGCTACAGCAGCTATTACAGTCGGCACTAGAGCAGATTGAGTATTTGTCCGTGCGGGATTGTACAATCGCTTGGGTAACGCTAAAAACTGATAAATTCGTCCCTGGATTATCCAGTATCGCTGCTCAACTGCGATCGATTGCCGAAATTGATGTCTTACTTCTAGCCCATGAATTTCCGGCGGGAGAAAGTGAAATCAAATTGACGATCATTGGTAGATCGCAACTTCCGAGTGTTAATTTCAGTCAACTATTTCAACCGTTAGGTGGTGGCGGACATGCTCAAGCAGCCTCAGTTAATCTGCGCGGGTTAAATTCAGCCGCAATTTTACAAGAACTGTTAGAAAAAATTAAAGCTGCTATCCCTTATCCCCTCACCGCCAGGGATTTGATGTCTTCCCCCATCCGCACGATTCGTCCCGAAACGACTATTGCGCAAGCGCAACGGATTTTGTTACGTTATGGGCATTCTGGTTTACCGATTGTTGATGAGACAGATAAATTGACCGGGATTATTTCGCGGCGAGACTTAGATCTTGCCTTGCATCATGGCTTTAGTCATGCCTCAGTCAAAGGCTACATGACAACTAAGGTAAAGATCGTTACCCCAGATACCACATTGCCACAAATCGAAGCATTAATGGTAACTTATGATATCGGTCGGTTGCCAGTCATCGATAATGGACAGTTGCTCGGCATTATCACTCGTACCGATGTGTTGAGAGAGCTACATCAAGAGCGAGGGTTGCGTGAAAAGCACAGTGATGAGGATCGGGCACAAGGTGGAGAGCGTAATTTTAATCTGCGTCAACTACAGGATAAACTTGCCCCTTCGTTATGGCAACTACTAGTTCAAGCCGCCCAAGCGGCGGAAAACCGAGGTTGGCATCTTTACTTAGTTGGCGGTGCCGTGCGGGATTTACTACTAGCAGAAACAGATCCGGATAATTTATCAATTAAAGACATTGACTTGGTAGTTGATGGTTTTTATCAAGCTGCTGATGTTGGGGCTGGAGTAGAAATCGCCAAAGTGCTCCAGCAACTTTACCCAGACGCACGGTTGGATATTCATGGCGCGTTTCAAACTGCCGCTCTGTTGTGGCATAAAGATCCTACATTTGATTCCCTCTGGGTAGATATTGCCACGGCGAGAACTGAATTTTATCCTTACCCAGCCGCAAATCCAGTCGTAGAAGCGAGTTCGATTCGGCAAGATTTATATCGTCGAGACTTTACCATCAACGCTCTAGCACTAAGACTGACATCGGATGCTGGCAAACAATCGCCACCCCTGTTAGACTTTTTTGGTGGCTTACTCGATTTACATGCCAAACAAATTAGGGTTTTACATCCCAATAGTTTCATCGAAGATCCCACCCGAATTTATCGAGGTGTACAGTTTAGTCTGCGATTGGGATTTCATCTAGAGCCACAAACAGAAGCTTATATTCGTTATGCCATTAGTAGTGGCGTTTACGATCGAACTGCCGAAGAGAACAATAAAACTCCCGCTCTGCAAACTCGACTCAAGACGGAATTAAAACATCTCCTTCAAGCTGAATATTGGCAATCTGCGTTAGAGTTATTAGCTAATTTGGGAGCATTGCAATGTATTCATTCTACTTTAATACTAGAACCGGAGCTATTAAGACAATTACGTTTATTAACACGCTGCTTGCGGCGATTTGACTCCCCCCAATCACTCGTTGATTGGCAATTGCGATTAGAATTGACGATCGCTTACCTTGCCCCAGAATATCGCAATAAGGTGGCAGAAAATCTTCAATTATCCGTAGATAGCATCGACAGATTAAATAAATTAGCCCATGTAGAAACTGAGATTAAAGCAACATTGCCGACTTTTCAGCGAGTAAGTCAATTAGCTCAAGCGTTGCAAAAATACGATCGCTCGATGTTGATTTTAATTGCTGTCCGCTGTCAAAACAGTTCGGATACATCTTTAATAATTCGTCGTCAAATTTGGAAATTCTTGACAATTTGGTCAAATATTCAGCCTATTTTAACTGGTGATGACTTGCAGAGATTAGGCTATAAGCCAGGACCACAATATCGACAAATACTAGCTGATGTATTAGCTGCAACTTTAGATGGAGTAGTTACAGACAAATCTTCGGCTGAAGAGTTTTTACAGAGATCTTAGCGATCAAAAATGGATAAAGTTGAGTAAAACTCCAGTTATCTTTTGCGGGCTTTCCAGGTTCCACCATAAACATAATTAGGATTGTTTTGACTAATCATTTGCCAACAATCATTACATACAAATTGCCAACTATCAGATCGATTCTCCGTGGCAGAGGCTTTGCCAACGCCAGCGGCTTGAACACGATACAGAATTTCAGCAGAAAGTTGACACCGACCGCAGGATTTTTTTCTAATTCTAACCATTGACTGAAAAGCGTGACTAGTAAGAGGATGAAACGTACAAGTACATTTTTGGCACTTTTAGCTATTTTAGCCTAGCCTGGATTATTCATGAATAATCCAGGTTCAGTGGATAATAGAGCCACTAATCCCTAGCCTCTGGGAACTCAAAATGTTGTCATCAGTCCTAGTGAAGTAGAGAGAAGCCGATCGGCGCGCGATCAGCTTATACTGAGTTGACGAAAACCCTCATTCCCTGAACTAGCAGATGCAGATACCATTTCAACGCCTGATTTTAGTTAGCTTTCTTTTAGGTTCCCTAGTTTTGGGCGGTTGTGACAGTCCCACCAAACAGCAACAAGCTTCTACTCCTCCTAGTACCCCACCAGCACCAACTAGTCAGAGTACCCCCGATAGCACCACTAATCAATTTCCTGGTTTACCCAGACTCAACGGTAAAGCACTTGTCGAAATGGTAGTTAAAGGTAAGACAATCACGATCGAATTGGATGGAGCGAATGCGCCAATCAGTGCCGGCAACTTTGTCGATCTCGTGCAGCGCGGCTTTTATAACGGCTTAACTTTTCATCGTGTCGTTCGTCAGCCACAACCTTTTGTCGTGCAAGGTGGAGACCCCAAAGGTAATGGTTCGGGGGGCTACATTCCCGCTGGCACGAGTTCGGAAAGACGGATTCCGTTGGAAATCAAGCCCAAAGGTGCCACAGCACCGATTTACAGTCAGACAATTACCGACGTTCCTCAACTTCAACATAAACGCGGGGCGATCGCGATGGCAAGGTCTCAGTCACCTGACTCCGCTTCTTCCCAGTTTTATTTCACCCTCGCAGATATTGCTTTCCTCGATGGTAACTATGCAGTGTTTGGCAATATCATCAAGGGTGTAGAAATCATTGATACGATCCAGCAAGGTGATAGGATTACCTCGGCTAAGGTAACTCAAGGGAGCGAGTTTTTGAAGAAGTAACAACTTAAATTGAGACGTAAGTTGCACTTTTGAGCAATGCAAATTGTCATTACTGGCATTGGGTTTAGATCGGCATTGGGTGATTTAGATCGGACTTGGCAAGGTTTGCTCGATGGGCAAACGGCAATTTCGGTAGCTAAACCCTTCGCCGATTTGCTTCCATTGCCTTTGGCTGCGATCGACAAGCAGCCGCAGCACATTCTCGATCTCACTCAGATGGTTGTAGCTGCGGCTGTCCGGGATGCCAGATTGGCTCTCCCATTGCCTAATTGTGGAGTAGTAATTGGTTCTAGTCGCGGCTGTCAGGCTCAGTGGGAAAAATTTAGATCGCAGCCTCAGGCCGATTTGACTGATTGGTTAACTACCTTGCCCCACAGTCCGGCGATCGCCACCGCTAGATATATCGGTGCTCAGTCTGCGCTATTAGCTCCGATGGCGGCCTGTGCAACGGGAATTTGGTCGATAGCCCAAGCTGTTGGTTTAATTCGGTCTGGAGCCTGTCAGATGGCGATCGCGGGAGCTGTAGAAGCCCCGATTACACCACTTTCGATGACTGGGTTTGCCCAAATGGGTGCCCTGGCGACGACGGGTTGTTATCCTTTCGATCTGCGCCGAGATGGTCTAGTTTTGGGAGAAGCCGGAGCCGTGTTTATCATTGAAACAGCGGCATCAGCAACGGCAAGAGGAGCAAAAATTTATGGAGAAGTCTTAGGATTTGGTTTGACAAATGATGCCTATCATATCTGTGCGACGGATTTAGATTTAACTGCGGCTAGTCAGGCGATTTTGCAGTGTCTATCGCGGAGCAATTTAAGCCAAACAGAGATCGATTATGTTCATGCTCACGGTACGGGTACACAATTAAACGATCGACGGGAAAGTCGATTAATCCAGCAAATTTTCCCTCAAGGGGTGGCAGTTAGTTCGACTAAGGGAGCTACCGGACATACATTAGGGGCGTCTGGCGCAATTGGTATTGCCTTGTGTCTACAATCGATCGGGACTCAAATTTTACCACCCTGTGTTGGTTTAACTAATTCAGAATTCGATCTGGATTTAGTGACAGAACCTCGTCATAGTGTGGTTGATCGATCTCTGTGTCTAAGTTTTGGATTTGGCGGCCAAAATGCCGCGATCGCCTTACAAAAATGGCATTAGAGGAATTGTTGTTTTCTGAGCACAGTAAAGGCGATCGCTAGAGTTAATCCCATTAAATTAATACACCATACAAAACCCAGTGGATCTTGTGTCCAGGGTACACCACCAACATTCATCCCAAATATTCCGGTAATCAGCGTGATTGGCAAAAAAATCGTGGTGACAATCGAGAGCACATAGAGATTCCGGTTAACAGTTTCTTGGAGTCTGCTAGCCATCTCTTCTTGAACTAATCTAGCTCTTTCTTGAACTAGCTCTAAATCTTGAGCGACTGCGCTCAATCGATCGAGATCTCGCCGCAGCTCTGATGCTTCAGTTTCGCTACACCAGCTTGGTAAGTTGGGCATCAGCCGAGTCGCTACAGCCTGACGATTAGCATTCAAATGTCGTCGTAATTGCGCCAACAAGCGGCGCACGCGAGAAAGTTCGCGGCGATCTGCATAGAAATTTTCCTTGAGGATCTGGTCTTCCATATCTTCAACCACCTCTCGCAGATCGGTCACAACCCGATCGAACATCTCATTCAAAAGCTTGACTAAATGAACCATCAAGTCCATGGGTGAGTCGATCGATTCTCCAGCAGCAAGGTCGCGCCGTAACCTATCGATCGCTTTGAGTGGCGTGCGCCGCACTGAGATCATACACCCGCGATCGACATATATCCTCAATAAACCTAGCCGATCTGGATCGGCGTGAAACTCGTAATCAAGGTCGCCAATCGTCCCCATAAAGCTATCTTCCAACACTTCCAACTGGATATGTGGATCGACTGCTAATAGGAGATCTTTGGCTACTTCAGGAAGGCGATCGCAATTGGCAATCCAGTCACGCGATCGAGAATCAACTAAATTAAAATGCAACCACACCGCACTATTGGGTACGCCAAAAGCCGCCAATATCTCATCCCATTCCACTGGCTGAGCTGGAGCTTGAGGACGCAAAAGAAATCCACACAGAAGACCACGATGATCTTTTAAGGCGATCGGCTGCGACTGAGACATAGATTATTCCCTATTTTCTATTTCGCTGCAAAAGGTGTGAATTTAGCATCTCATCTCTCGACAAATTCTAACTATCTCTGCGCCAAACACCAATCGCAATTACCGCACCGCCACCCTGGATGTTGCGGTTTACACCCAAATGCAGTGAGCAAATATTCCCAGCGACAGCCAGAATATTTAATATAAGTCTCCACCTGTTGGAAAAGTGAATTTTGCTGGGCTTGTAGAGATTGCCAATTCGGTGCTTTTCCAGTCATAATCCGCCGATAAGTAAATGGGGTTTCCCAGACTAACTCGCCAATACTATGCAACAAAGATAACCCGATTGCCCCTTGAGGGAACTGACGATCGATCTCACCCACATCTCCACTCATCGGCAGTTGCTTGGCTAATCTCCCTGCCACAGCATAATAGCGATAAACACTCTCGGTAAAAAACTTGTGGCGTTGGCGATCTTCGGGATATAACCAACCCGTCGGTTCGCAAACTAGTAATAACGCCGCCGCAGGCTGCCCATCTCGTCCAGCTCGACCAATTTCTTGAATATACTCAGCCAATAATACAGGTGGTTGAAAATGGGCAATCCACCGGACATTTGCCTTATTAATTCCCATCCCGAACGCACAAGTACACACCACATATTGCAGCTTACCGCTCAACCAGTCCTGCTCGACTAGGCGACGCGCCTGGGGACTCAACCCCGCATGATAAGCTGCCGTCGAATCGCCTTGTTCTCGTAACCAAGCTGCTAATTCCTCGCTAGTTTGTCGAGTTCGCACATATACTAGTCCCGATTGACGGGGATATTGCTGAATGAATTTGGCTAGTTGCGCTCTTCTGCCGCGTGGAGTCCAGATCTGTTTGACAGCTAGGTGCAGATTCTGTCGGTGAGGATTAAGAATAAATTTGGCGGGGTTTTGGAGTTGCAAGACTTGCGCGATCTTCTGCTGTGAACGGGGGTCAGCAGTCGCTGTGAACGCCGCGATCGCGATTTTGGTATCAATTGGCTTATGTTGCAATAAGGCGGTGCGAATCGCCCCCAAGCGTCGATAGGTGGGACGAAAAGTTTCACCCCAATGAACGAGACAATGAGCTTCATCGAGAATCAATTGATCGATCTTCAGTTCTGGCTTGATTAATCTAGCCCAAACTGGTGGTGTCAGCAGGGTTTCGGGTGAGACGTAGAGCAGTCGAAGTTGCTGATTTTCTAAGGCTTGAAGCGTCTGTTTGCGTTTGGCGGCGGGGAGTTCGCTGTGTAATAAGCTTGCGGGTAATCCTTTGTCAGTTAATTCCTGAACTTGATTTTCCATCAAGGCAACCAGCGGAGATACAACTAGGGTAACGCCACTACTGAGTAAGGCTGGAAGTTGAAAGCAGAGCGATTTACCGCCCCCTGTGGGCATGACAATCAGTGCATCCCGCTGGTCGAGTATGCACTGAATTATTTCACCTTGGGGCGATCGAAGTCGATCGTAGCCCCAAATCTGTTTTAATTTTTGGTGGATTAGATCCATCGGCGGTTTTATTAGCTTGGGGATCTATGGAAATTTGCGGCTCTAACGGCCTAACCCCCAGTTAACACTTCTAGTCGATCGCGTTCGCGTTGCGCCTCCTGTGGCGAATTAGATAATTTCCAAACTTTGCCATCAAGAGCCATTTGCTCAATTAACGTGGCAAGCCGCAGAGCTTTGAGAGCTTGCTCTCCGCCGACGGAGGGTTCACTGCCGCACCTAACGCAGTTGACAAAATGCTCTAGTTCTGCATAGAGCGGCTCGACATTTTTGACGTAGACTTTTTCAATTAACCCATCTTGACGGTACAAGCCTTGATGGTACTCATTAAGTAGGTCGGCATTGTGACGGTGAATGAGGATTTCGTTGTTGAGGAAGTTAGCTTCTGTGAGGGACTGACGGCAATGCGCGGCAATTTTACGGATTTTGCGGTGAGTGACTTTGCTGGCTGTGAGGGTGGCAACTACACCATTAGCAAAACCGAGGGTGGCGGTAACATAGTCGAGATATTTCGACTCAGGACAACGGCTACCACTAGCAGTTAGTCCGACAACGGGCGCACCAGCTAGTTCGAGTAATAAATCGATGTCATGAATCATTAAATCCAAGACAACGGAGACATCATTTGCCCTATTAGAGTAAGGACTCATTCGGTGCGCTTCGAGGGCTAAAACTTTTTCAGTTTTGAGGACTTGACTGAGTTCTTGAAAGACTGGGTTGAAGCGTTCGATATGTCCGACTTGGAGGATACACTGAGACTCCGCCGCCGCGTTAACCAGGG
>JANPJH010000153.1:0-26668 GCA_031425415.1 Chamaesiphon sp. VAR_61_metabat_425
CTTTGCAAACGTTTCACGGTGTTACTCCGCATAAATTTGGGTTCGTCGGTGCCCGGATGGCGCAGCAATGGCAAACTAATCAAACGACCGCCAAATGTCCACAGTACCAGTGCGACTCCAGCCACTAAGTAAGACGTACCTACCAGTTCTCCTTCGTACCACTGATAAAGAATGTAGCCTCCCCCACCTAGGATGCCAACTGACACCAGTTGCATCAGCCAGATAAACAGAAAACTATGAGGCATGAATATCATTGGCTTTGACCTAGCAATACTTGCTGATTGAGTAATAAGAAATAATTTCGTTTTGATGGTGGCAATTTGCCACCATGTTCGACAATAAACTAGGGCTTAAGAATATTTTTGAAAGTCGATTTAATTTTTTCGCCTACATCTTCAAGCTTATGCGCGATTGGATGTTCGTCATTGAGAAAAATACGAGCGCAATTTCGTCCCGGCATCCCCGAGATCGAACCGCCTGGATGAGTACCAGCACCAGTCAGATAGAGTCCTTCTACAGGAGTTTTGTAATTAGCAATTTCTGGTAATGGACGGAAGAAAACCATTTGGTCGAGCGTCATATCCATGTGATAGTAATTGCCTTTGTACGCGCCAAGGCGTTCGCCTAATTCGGCTGGACTTTCGACCCGACGGGCGATGATAGAATCTTTGATATTGGGTGCATATTGAGCTATTTTATCAATAACGCGATCGGCTACTTTATTTTTCAACTCATCCGTCCAACCCGTACCTTTTAAACCAGTTCCTTCTTGCCCAGCAATTTGATAAGGGGCAAAAAATTCAATCCAGAGTGTATGTTTACCTTCTGGTGCCATTGAGGGATCTAACACCGTCGGTACGTCGAAATAGATCGAAGGATTTGCATCGGGGATTTGACCCATTCCTGGTAAAGCATGGGCTTCTTCAACGTGGTTTACCGAGTCGGCAATTAGCACCGAACCGATTAAATAATCGTCTTTGTGGTCGTGGTATTCAAAACGCGGTACTTCGGAGAGGGCACAATCAATTTTGAGAATAGTTTCATTGTTATTAACAATGCGGCGTTTGAGTCGTTCGTGCAATTCAGGGGCTGCTGATTCGGGCAGCATTTGCAGGAACAGTCGGCGTGCATCAATATTGGAGATGACAGCTTTATTGGCGCGGTACTCTTCTCCGCTTGCTACGCGCACACCTTCAACTTTGCCCTCATTACTAAGTAATACCGATTCTACTGCTTGATCGCACAGAACAACGCCCCCTTTATCTTTGACCAAGTTGAGTAAGGCTTGAGTCAGCGCACCCGTACCGCCGCGAGGTCGTGCCATGCCGGGATGATGCCGCATCGACATCATCATCGAACCGATGCCGATGGTTTTTTGAGAAGGAGGTGCCCCAAATTCAGACGCTAATCGGGCTAAAGGAGCGCGCAGGAACTCGGAGTCAAACCACTCCTCCAAAAGATCCTGAGGCGATGTCAGCATCGTCCGAATCAGATCTAAGCTTTTATCGACACCGCCCAAAGTAGATAAAAGATCTCGCGCGTTTTGGAAGCCGTAGTTACCGATAATATCGATAATTGATTTAGGTGGAGCATTAAAAACTGGCACGATTCCTCTGGTTAATCGTTGCCAAAAATCGATAAATTCTCCATATTTTTGGGCATCGCGCTGATTAAAACGCGCAATTTCGGCACAAGTTTTTTCAATAGATTTATGTGCTAAGAAATATTTACCGTCAGGGTGCGGACAGAAAACTACGGGGTCGCAGAACAGGTATTCCAATCCATACTTAGTTAATTCTAGTTCTTCCACCACTGGGCCGAGGTGAATAAACTCATGGTCGATCGCGCAGAGATTGAATTTAAAGCCAGGAGCATCTTCTGGCATCGCTTCTTCCGTTGTCGCACCGCCACCAGGAACCGATCTTTTTTCTAGGAGTAAGACGCTATAACCTGCTTTGAGTAAATAGGCTGCACAGACTAAACCGTTGTGTCCGGCACCGATAATAACTACATCGTAAGTTTGCATCCTCTTCATCCCTGATTTTAGTTAATGTTTTCATATTAGTAAGACTTTCTGGAAATTAAATCTATCCAAAGAGGTAGTCGAGCTGACTGCTGTGTGTGATACATTATCGATTTAGTGAATAACGGTGGCGAAGGAAGGTAATTATGCAGACGATCGAGTTCTTAGCTTATCTTCGCAGTTTAGATATTCAAGTTTTTATCGAAGGTGAAAAGTTTCGCTGTAACGCGCCTGAAGGAATTCTGACAGCAGAACTCAGAGCAGAAATTCAAGCGCGTAAACCAGAAATTATTAGATGTTTAGCAGCAAATAATCATCCTCATCATCACAACTTTAAACCGCTGGTACCGATTTCGCGATCAAAAAATCTAACTCTATCTTTTGCACAACAACGGCTATGGTTTCTCGATCGATTAATGCCGAATCATCCTTTCTATAACATTCCCCTCGCCCTAAATTTAACAGGTTCGTTGGCGAAGCCTCCACTGTGTGGAATCGATACCACAGCATTAGAGCAAACTTTTAATGAAATAGTGCGCCGACATGAAGCTTTACGCACCAAGATTGTCATGGAGTCCGGGCAACCAGTGCAGCTAATCCATCCGACTCTAACCATCCCCTTACCTGTCATCGATTTACAGCAATTACCACCAGCCGAACGCGAAATCCGAGCCAAACAGCTCACTATTGAAGCAACTCAACGTCCATTCAATCTATCAACCGAGCCGTTGCTCCGAGTCAAACTGCTGCGATTAGAACAGACGCGATCCATCCTACTGCTGACATTACACCACATTGTCGCCGATGGATGGTCGATCGGGGTGCTGATGAACGAAATCGCCGCACTTTACCCAGCCTTTGCCAACAATCGCCCTTCACCATTGCCAGAACTGCCCATCCAATATGCCGACTTTGCACACTGGCAACGTCAATCATTGCAAGGTGATGTTTTAGCCACACAACTCGGCTACTGGCAGCAACAATTAGATGGTATTTCGATCCTAAATCTGCCCACTGACAGACCGCGATTAGCAGCTCAAACCTATCAAGGCGCAAGACAACCGTTGCAACTGTCCAAAAGTTTGAGCTTGGCACTTGTAGCTCTGGGACAGCAAGAAGGGGTCACTTTATTTATCACCCTCTTAGCAGCATTTCAAGTTTTACTTTACCGCTATACGCAACAATCAGATATTGCGATCGGTTCGCCAATTGCCAATCGCAACCGGAGTGAAATTGAAGGGTTGATTGGCTTTTTTGTCAATAGTTTAGTCTTACGTACCGATCTGTCTGGAAACCCAACCTTTCGAGAAGTATTAAATCGAGTTAAAGATGTAGCTTTAGGAGCCTATGCCCATCAAGATTTACCTTTTGAGAAACTAGTCGAAGAACTCCATCCAGAGCGAAATTTAAATCAAAATCCGCTGTTTCAAGTCGTGTTTGCGCTGCAAAATGCACCGATGACGGCCTTAGAATTACCCAATCTAACTTTAAGTCCCCTACCGTTTGAAACGGAAACAACCCGCTTTGATTTGGAGTTCCACTTATGGGAACCAAATACTCAAAATGGATTGTGGGCAGATAGCTCGGAGGGAATTAGTGGCTTTATAATTTACAGTACCGATCTATTTGATGATGCCACGATCGCCAGGATGTTAGAACACTTTCAAATATTACTAGAAGGGATAGTTGCCAACCCGGATCACCAAATCGCTCAATTATCACTTTTAAGTAAGTTCGAGCTAGATAATTTATTAGTTAAATGGAATGATACGCGATTAGATTATCCTCAAGATAAGTTAGTACATCAGTTATTTGAAAATATCGCCCAACACCATCCCGACGCGATCGCGCTGGTATCTGAAGACGAACAGCTTACTTATCAAGAGTTAAATATTCGCAGCAACAAACTCGCACACTTTTTCACCAAATCTGGAGTAAAAGCCGAAGTTTTAGTTGGGCTTTGTGTAGAGCGTTCTTTCGATCTAGTTATCGGTATGTTGGGCATCCTCAAAGCAGGTGGAGCTTATGTCCCGATCGATCCAACCTATCCATCGGAACGTTTGAATCTAATGATTCAAGATGCGAACATCTCAGTGTTATTAACTCATGAATGCTGGCTCGAACGACTGGAAGATCGCGCTCTACGAGTCATCTGTATAGATAAAGATTGGGCAAGTATCGATCGAGAACCTGAAACTAATCTCGTTCGCGCAGCGTCCACTTTGCGGAATCGTCAAGTTGGGTTGAATAATCTTGCTTATGTGATTTATACTTCTGGCTCGACTGGCAATCCTAAAGGCGTAGAAATCGAACATCGAGGATTATTGAATCTCGTATTTTGGCATCAACACACGTTTGCAGTTTCACCAAGCGATCGAGCAACGCAGATTACTGGAATTAGCTTTGATGCTTGCGGTTGGGAAATTTGGCCATATCTTAGTGCAGGAGTGAGCATTTATTTTGTCAACGATGACATCCGGCAAATGCCAGAACAGATCAGAGATTGGCTGATAGCAAAAGCGATAACTATTTCTTTTTTACCAACTCCTTTAGCTGAAAAAGTTCTGTTATTAGATTTTCCTGAAAATATCGCCCTACGAATATTACTTACAGGCGGAGACAAGTTAAATAACTATCCTCAAGCCGAGCTTCCCTTTCAATTATTCAACAATTATGGACCGACTGAGAATACAGTCGTGGCAACTTCAGGGCGAATTGCTGTTGAAGATCGAGATAATTTAGCACCTGCAATCGGTCGAGCGATCGCGAATACACAGATTTATATCCTAGACAAATATTTACAACCCGTACCCGTCGGCATTTCAGGAGAAATATATATCAGTGGTGATGGATTGGCAAGAGGTTATCTCAACCGTCCCGAATTAACTGCCGAATGCTTTATCGAGCATACTTTTTCTAATAACTTAACAGCGCGACTTTATAAAACTGGCGATCTCGCTCGTTATCGAGAAGATGGTAATATTGAATTTCTGGGTCGGATCGATAATTACGTAAAAATTCGTGGCTATCGGATCGAGCTAGGTGAAATTGAAGCAGTATTAAATCATCATCCAGCCGTACAGCAAGCTATCGTGCTACTGCACGAAGATAACGAAGAGAAAAGCATCTTAGCTTGTGTAGCACCTAAACCAGAATACAGTCGATCTCAGGAGCTTACTCAATCAAGCCAATTGCAAAATGAGCAAGTTTTACAATGGCAGATGCTGTACAATGAAACTTACGATCTACCTGTTAATTTCGATCCCAAATTGAATATTGTCGGTTGGAATAGTAGTTATACCGATCGACCTCTACCAGCAGAGCAAGTGTATGAGTGGGTCGATAATCAAGTCGAGCAGATTTTGGCTTTGCAACCCGATCGAGTGTTGGAAATCGGGTGCGGAACGGGTTTGATATTATTTAGAATTGCCCCTCACTGCGATCGATATTGGGGCACAGACTTTTCGCCAGTTTCGATTGACTATATTCAGCAGCAGTTAGCACAGCAAGAACTGCCACAGGTAGAACTATCTGAACAAATGGCTACTGATTTCGAGCGAGTAACAACAGCCAGTTTTGATACGGTAATTCTCAACTCGGTCGTCCAATATTTTCCGACGATCGATTATTTCATTGATGTCATCGCAGGGGCGATCGAGGCAACAGTTCCAGGTGGTCGAATTTTCATTGGCGATGTGCGGAGTTTGCCTCTCTTACAAGCTTTTCATACATCAGTACAACTCGATCGAGCCGAACCGTCCCTCACCTGTTTAGAGTTGCAGCAACGGGTACAACTGCAAATATTCCAAGAAACAGAATTAGTCATCGATCCAGCTTTTTTTACGGCTCTACAGCAACGCTTTCCGCAAATCGATCGCGTCCAAATTCAACTAATGCGGGGAAAATATCACAATGAGTTAACTGGGTTCCGTTACAACGTTACCCTTCATATTAGCGATGAAACTATTAGTACCGAACCTATTAGCGATCGAGACAATTATCCAGCAATGAACTGGTCAGAAGCTAATCTGACAATTTCCACAATACGTCAGTTATTAATTGATGATCGACCGGAAAGACTAAACATTCTCAATATACCGAATGCGCGGGTAATGTCAGCAGTTAAAACAGTCGCCTGGCTAGCAGAACCAGCAGGTTATAAAACCGTCGGTCAAATTCGGAAAGCCTTGCAAGAAATTGAAAACTTGGGAATAGATCCCGCAGATTGGTATACGATCGATCTACCTTATCATGTCGATATTACCTGGTCGAATTCTAGTAGTGAAGGAAATTATGATGTGATGTTTATCCGCCAAGATACACTCACCCAGCGAACTATTCCCCCCCAGCGAACGAGCGATCGCCCCTGGCAATCTTACGCCAATAATCCCCTCCAAGCCAAAGCAGCAGGGAAGTTAGTGCCTCAATTGCAAAGTTATCTGGCTCAAAAACTGCCTGAGTACATGCTGCCATCAGCATTTGTAGTATTAGAGCCTCTACCGCTCACCGCTAATGGTAAAGTCGATCGCCGTGCCCTCAAAGCGTTGCACGATCCGAACGAGATGCGATCGGATCGTTACATCGCACCTCGGACTTTGGTCGAACGACAACTTGCAAACATTTTTGTTGAAATTTTGGGACTTAAACGTGTCGGTATTTACGATAATTTCTTTGAATTAGGTGGCCATTCATTACTTGCTACTCAGCTTGCCTCTAGAGTCCGCGATGCTTTACAGGTGGAGTTACCTTTGCGGAGCATATTTGAAGCATCAACGATCGATCGACTAGCTACAGTGGTGGAAAGCTTGCAACACAATCCTCCAAGTCAAGCTCCAGCATTAGTACCACTCTCGCGAGAAAGTCGGCGGATGAAGTTACCTATCTCGAACGAAGAAAGTAAGGGCTAGTTTTCGTCTAGACTGAGCCTAAGAATAGATTTTTAATTGTGTTCGCCTAATACCTCTACTTTAGTTCGATCGATAATTTCAATTAGTTCTTGACGGTCGTGCTCCCGAATCAAATATCGCCAAGCAAATCGCACGACTGACACCAAACCAACAAGTTTGAGGATTGGCGTAACTAGAGGAATATCATCAATTGTACCCAATGCTGCGAATACAAATTTAACACCAATAATAGCGAGCGCAATCCATCCCAGCGTTATAAAAAGCTGCCGATTGTTGTCAAAGAACTTAGTAGTGGCGGACATTACCTGTTCAAAAGATGCTGTTATCTCTGCTTGAGTAGATTCCCAAGCTGATGCGGAATTTGTGACTGGTTCGTCAGAAACCATCATTGGTTCGGTCGGATCGGGTACATCTGTTAGGGTGTTGGTGTTCATTTCACATGTCTCAGTTGATAAGTTGTTATCTACTGCGATCGATTCAGGGCCTTCGTAAATATCTGTAGGCAAGGATTCTGCTTTCATGGTAATTTCTCGATCGTCTTTGATAATGTTGTTTTTCATTGGGTTATATAGATAGTTTTACTAATTTAGATCTCAATCCCACTATCTTAGCAATCCACATATTAACTGTCCTCACTCTCTTGAGAGAGATCGGTTATATCCCTTTTGATAGATTGATTTTATTTTTGATTTATTGATACTAAAGGGGTAAATCATTAGTAAAAAATTATGACCCAAGTGCCAAATATTCCTCCTTTTATTGAGAGTAATGACAGCGATTATCGCGATAGTGGTGTGCCCAGTACGGTAGCGATCGCCGGACATCCCCTCCATCCGCTCATAGTTACGTTTCCAATTGCTTTTCTCTCAGGTGCATTTGGAGCAGATGTGGGGTATTGGTTTACCCACGATCCTTTTTGGGCAAAAGCTGCGCTCTGGTTGATTGGGTCGGGATTTATTGCCGGACTGGTGGCGGCTGTGACGGGAATGTTGGACTTTCTCCGAATTGATCGAGTCAAAAAACATAGCGCGGGTTGGATTCACATGTTTGGTAATGTGACGGCAATGGTTTTGACGTTAGTTAATTGGATTCTGCGGTGGAATAATGTTGAGGGGTCAATCTTACCATTAGGATTGATTATTTCGACGATTGTTGCCTCACTTTTGGCAATTACAGGCTGGTTTGGGGCGGAATTAATCTATCGACATAAAGTTGCGGTAATTGGTCCTGGCGATCGACATGAACCATAACCAATGTTCCGCAAGATTAAAATCGTCGCTAGTGCTGCAAAGTCCGCCTAAGCGGACTAATATTAACCCGGACTTTTACATGATGCGAAATATGGTTAATTAAACTAATACTAGTTTTCCAAAACTTTCATAATTCGATCTTCTAATCGATCGAGATCGAGACCGCCTTCATCGCGACTAATCCGCCGCACAGTGGCATTGACTCCATCCAAATTTTGTAATAAGTCCCGCAAGATTTCTTGTTGCTGACGCGATTGGGTGACTTCATGCGGTTCTTGTACCAAGTCACGCACGATCGTATCTTCAGATCGAGAAACAACGATCGGTTCGGTTTGCCCTTGTAGATATACAACAGTTCGCCGCCCCGGACCTCGATCTTGTTCGAGGGGAATCAGTGCTACCACATTATCAGATCGAACGTATTTACCAAATCCCAAGTGAACTAATACAGAGGGTTGAATTTTCACTGAGTTTTGTCCTTTTCTATCGCTATATATCTATTTTAGAACCTCTAGAAATAGTCTATGGCATATATGAATAGCGGGTTTCACTCTATTTGAGTAGTGGTTCACTCGTTGGCTAATTAGTGTGAAAAGGTTGGTTTTCCAAGCTTAATCTTCCCCTCTTGGCAATTGTTAAGTTTATTAACGATCTTCAGATTGATTTCAGTCTGAAATATTTTAGCGTCTATCAATTTTTTGAAATTAGAGATAGATCTGCGGATTGAAACAATCTAGCAAAAATAATTTATTTTTGCTAGGCTAATGAAATACAAAATCAAGACATCGATAATATTTAGATTTAACCTCGATCGGAAATACCATGACTGACTCACTACCAGTACAGGCTATCAATCCGATGTTACCTGCCAACGAAACGGAACGGTTAGCGGCACTGTATCGCTATCAAATCCTCGATACGCCTGCTGAAGTAGCATTCGATCGCCTTACCACTCTCGCTGCGCGACTGTTTAAGATGCCCACCGTGCTGATTTCGCTAGTGGATGAGTCGAGAGCTTGGTTTAAGTCCAGCATTGGCTTTAATGCGCCGGAAGTACGCCGCGACGCTACGATTTGCAGCTTTGCCGTGTTAACCGATGAGCCGCTGATCGTTCCCGATACTCGACTCGACGCTCGCTTTGTCTGCAATCCCTTTGTGCAATGCGAACCTGGGATGCGGTTTTATGCAGGTGCTCCCTTGATCGATCGAGATGGCTTCAATCTGGGAACCCTGTGTCTGCTCGATAGTGTGCCCCATGACCCCCTCACCGCCGAGCAACAGGCAACATTGGTGGATTTGGCGGCAATGGTAGTCGATGAGCTGGAACTGCGATTGGCGGCGCAGCAGATTGCTAGCGTCGATGCCGCACTAGTCGAGATTACCCAAGGTGTGGCGAGGGTGACGGGGGGGGCTTTTTTCGATGAACTGGTACGGCACTTTGCCAAGGTTTTGGGCGCGGATTACGTTTATATTGGCTTGGTGGAGGGGACTGAGCCGAAAATGATGCGAACGATCGCCACTTGCGATCGCGGTAACATCGTCGAGAACATAGAATATCTGCTGCAAGATACGCCGTGTTGGGAAGCGATTCTCCACGGGAGAGGCTCCGCCAACGAGCAGCATAAAATTTGCTGCTATCCGCGCAATGTCCAGGCTCAATTTCCGAATGCGCCGCTGCTCAAAGCCCTCTCGGTCGAGAGCTATATCGCGATTCCGTTTTATGGTTCGGATGGTCATGTGTTGGGATTGCTGGGTGTAATGGATGGTAAACCCCTAGCAAATGTGCATCTAGCCGAATCGTTAGTAACGATCTTTGCCAGTCGGATTGCGACGGAGCTAGAACGTCAGCAGTACGAACTGATGCTAGTCGAACAGACGCGACTGCTAGAAGCGGTTTCTAGAGGTCAGCCGCTAGATGAGTGCCTGAGTGCGTTGTGTAGCTCGATCGCCAAACTCAGCCCCCACACGCGTGCCTGTGTGCTGTTGACTGACGCTCTCCGCACGAAGTTTCCCCGATCGATTACTCCAGATTTCCCGCCGTCTTTGAGCCAAGGACTCAAAGATGCACCGGTTAACGAGCTGGCGATTGGCACGTGCGGTACGGCGGTATATTGCAGTGAGCCGGTGACTTGTACCGACATTGCTAATGACGAACTCTGTTCGCAAAGCTGGCGGGATTTGTGTATCACACATGGCATTCTGGCTTGTCATTCCGTACCCATCATGGGTATCGATAATTTACCCCTCGGTTCGCTGATGTTGTGCTTTGATGAGGCACGATTACCGACCGATTGGGAATATAACCTGGGTAAATTTGGCACTAAGATTGCCAGTATTGCGATCGAGCGTAATCGCTCGATCGAGAAATTGTCGGAGAGCGAAGAACGGCTGAATTTGGCACTTACAGCCGCAGATATGGCGACTTGTGATGCAGATCTGTCCACCGGTCGAATCATTTGGTCTGCTCAACACTTCCAGATTTTGGGCTACGATCCAGCTACGGTAGGCGAACATACCATGGAGATCTGGTGGAACCGCGTTCATCCTGACGATCGAGCGGCGGTGATGTTGACGTGGGAAACTGCCCAACGGGAGCGATCGCTCTATCGCATAGAACATCGGTTCGTTCGCGCTGATAGCGAACGAGTCGTATGGGTAGCCGCAACCGGACAATTTCTCGATAACCAGGCGGGGGAAGCAATGCGGTTTGTCGGGGTGATGTTTGATATATCCCTTCGCAAGCAATCCGAAATTGCTTTGGTCGAAAGTCAGCAGCGATTACAATCGATCCTCGATGCGATTCCCCATGCGGTGTGGGTACTCGGAGCCGATGGTGAATTCCGTTTTAGCAATCAACAGTGGCTCAATTACTACGGTATGTCTTTTCCAGCGGCGACAGCACTCAGATGGAGTCAGGTAGATCCTGATGAATTTGCGGCCATCGAGCAGCAATGGCAGCACTCCAGGCAAACTGGAGTGCCCTATGAAGCCGAATTTTGCTGGCATTTTGGTGGTGAGTCCGATCGCTGGTACCTTAGCCGCGCCGAACCGATTCGCGATCGATCGGGGCAAATTGTCGAGTGGGTGGGTACCAATACCGAGATCACCCACCTCAAGCAAGTAGAAGCAGCCTTGCAAGAGAGTCAGCAGTTCGTGCAAAAGGTTACCGAAACCATGCCTGGGATGGTGTACGTCTACGATCTCATCGAGCAACGTATCATCTATGTCAATCGCAAATCCCTAGAACTATTGGGCTATACGCCAGAGCAATTCCAAGCGATCGGTTCGGACATCGCGGCAACTGTAGTGCATCCAGACGATTTAGCCAGCATGATGGCTCACCTAGAAGGGTTTGATGCAGTGCAAGGTGAAAAAGTACGAGAGTTGGAATACCGAGCGCAACATGCAAACGGTGAATGGCGGTGGTTACTCAGTCGTAGCACTGTATTTAACAGAACGCCAGCAGGCGGTGTTCAGCAGATTTTGGGGGTATCGATCGATATTACCGAGCGCAAACAGGCAGAGACAGCATTACAACTATATCGAGAGCGACTTACCTTCGTCCTCAACAGCACCGGAATCGGGCGATGGCTGAGTTCACTCCCATCGGGTGCGCTCGATTGGGACGAGCGCAACAGAGAACTATTATTCGTGCCAACCGATGTCGAGGCGACGAGCGAATTGTTCTGGAGTCGCGTCCATCCTGAAGATCGAGAGCAAACTCGTCTGGCAATCGAAGCTGCACTGCAAGATGGCACCTTATACGAGATCGAACACCGAGCGATAAACCCAGATACAGGCGAAATTCGCTGGATTAGGTCGGCTGCCAAGGCAAAATATGCCCCTGATGGCGAACCAATGTCGTTTGACGGCATCAGCTACGACATTACCGAACGCAAACTCGCCGCAGCGAACCTAGAGCAGAGCAACGCCCGATTTGAGTCAGCGATGCTAGCAGTGCGGGGGATGGTATTCGAGTGGAATCTACAAACGCAAACAATCTATCGCTCCAGAGGAGTGTTCGAGCTGCTGGGCATTCGAGCTGAAGATGCGCCGCTAACGCGCGAGTGGTGGATGGAGCGGGTGCATCCGGATGACCTAGAGCGCACCCAATCGGAGTTCCTCACAGCTCCAGCGGGGATCGATCGATTTGAGAGCGAATATCGCGTCCGTCATGCCGCAGGGCACTGGGTATATGTGTCCGATCGGAACTATTTCCAGTACGATTCGCACGGACAAATGATAAATATCGTTGGCTTTACCACCGATATTACCGATCGTAAACGCGCCGAGGAAGATTTACGTCAGAGTCAAGCACTCGTACAGCGACAACTGACTGAAATCGAGGCAATTTATCAAACCGCACCCATCGGGCTAGCAATTCTCGATCGAGAATTGCGCTTTGTCCGCCTCAATCAGCGGCTGGCAGAAATTAACGGCATTGCGATTGACGATCATATCGGGCGCACGGTGCGCGAAATCGTACCTACTCTAGCCGATGAAAACGAACCACTCCTGCAACGAGTCTTAGCCACTGGAGAGCCACTGCTAAATATCGAACTTAGTGGTGAAACTCAATCTCAACCTGGAGTTTGTCGGACTTGGATCGAAAATTGTTATCCACTCAAAGATGAAACCGGACGAGAGAGCATCGGCATTAATGTCGTTGTCCAAGAAATCACCGATCGCAAACGCGCCGAAGCAGCTCTAGCCGAACGCAACCAAGAACTGAACAGCTTCGCACATACTGTTTCTCACGACCTCAAAGCTCCCTTACGGGCGATTTCTAACTTATCAGTCTGGATTGAAGACGATTTAGAAGACCAGTTGCTACCAGACACTAAGCAACAGTTTCAGCTCCTACGCACTCGTGTCAAACGGATGGAGTCAATGATTGACAGCTTGCTGCTGTATGCCCGTGCAGGGCGACAAGAAGCTCAGCTAGAAATCTTTAACCTTGCCGAACTTTTGAGCGAGATTATCGACTCCCTCGCCCCACCGCCGAGCTTTTCGATCCACATTCAGCCACCGCTGCCAACGCTTACGACCAAACGCGTATTTTTGAGCCAAGTTTTTGCGAACTTAATTAGTAACGCCATCAAACACCATACTTCTGTCACCGGACATCTACACATTTGGGCGATCGAACATCCAGACTGCCATGAATTTATCATCAAAGATGATGGCCCTGGCATCGCCCCCGAACATCACGAAAGAGTCTTTGACATCTTCCAAACTCTCAAAGTTGAGGACAATAGTGACAGCACCGGAATTGGTCTAGCGATCGTCAAAAAAATCGTCGAAACAGAGCAAGGCACCATTCGGCTAGAGTCTAACTTGGGACAGGGCACAACTTTCTATATTACCTGGCCGAAAAGTCACGGTTAGCGGTTTAGAAGATGAGTGCTGCTCTCACCACCAACCGCAAGGAGTACCACTCTGGCGAGAGTGACAAACCAAGGATATTTCCGCAAGCTTCCAAGTATCATCTGGTCATGGATTGTCTTAATACTCACCAGTCTGAAGCTTTAGTAAGCCCTAAATTAATGCAAAATTTAACTCTCATCCGGTGAATAACTCGCAAGCAATATATACTGCCGTAGATTGCACTGATTCTAGCAACTTTGCCCAACCCCAATCATCGATTTGTTCTACACAAATTTGACATTTATTTTCATCCATCGGCATTAATGCCGTTACCATTTCGATCGCCACTTGACTCAATATTTCAGCGATCGCATTTGCACTGACTAAATCCCCACCTTTGACCAATTTACTCTTTTTACCTACCGCCTGACAAGCCGCCATAATTGCCTGTGCAGCCGCTTCTTTTTCAGTAATGTCATTACTAGCCAACTGCGGAAAATAACGCTCGATCGAGTCCCATTCTGGTCGAAGTGAGCGAATTAATAACTCGACGGTGTGTAAGTAACTAGCTAGATCGACAACTAGGTCGATCGCTTTTGCTTGTCTGGCAAGAAACATGCCACCAGCTAATACTAATTGTGGACTGTTATAATTAAACGCATCGCCTACTTTGCCCCACCGTTGATATAAATCTGCGGTACTTAATTGCCGATATTGCGGATTGATTTGTAATAGTAAACTGACGGGGAAATAACTCGCAAGTAGATCGAAATCTAACTCTTGAGTAAGGATTTGAGTCCGAGTACAATTTTGCTGAGCGGAAGTTTTTACCCCCTGTATAGCAATGCGCTCTAGAATCTTTTCACCATAAGTAGATGCTTCGATTCCGATGGTTAATTCAGTTAAAGGTTTATCGATTGTAGCGATCTGTTGATACAATTCACCAAACTGATTTCCGCCTTGTGTTAATGCAATTAGGGGAATAGAATAGTTGTGTTTATCATCATCAGGTAAAGGAAATTCGTCACCCCACATGGTAAATAGTAGAGGTGGACTCCAATACTCATTTTGTAACTCTCTGGCGATCGATTGAATCGCGATCGGCTGCCAAGCGGTTTCAGGGAGACGATTGTGGACTTCGCTCACATCCACATCCCAACAATAAGCTAACATCTCATCAGCGACTCCAAAGGGATAGGGTAATCCCGCCATCTGTCCGATTTGCGTATTGACATCGATGTATAAATCTCGCTTGGGTAGGGCTTTTTTCATCCCCCGATCCTGAATGGCAATCAAATCGAGTAATTCTTTCCGCGCTTGAGATTTGAAAAACCACAGGGGATATAATGATCCGATCGCCGTAGTGACAATTTGGATATAGCGATCGCTATCGAGATAGATAATCCGCTGAATCAATGAATCCCGATCTTCCCCCGTCAGCTCGGCGCGTGGCGAGGTTACGCCGCTCCAGAGATCTTTGACTTCAGTCAAACTTGTCTTAGTACTAAAACTTTCCCAACCACCATTGAGCCAGACGAGTTGAAGTGCGTAGTCCCCCCACTGTTCGAGATATCGATCGTATTTACTATCCTTTTTCCCCCGCCTAGCCTCAGGTTCGATCGTTTTATGCCGATCGATCGCCAGATCCAAGAGTTTATTCAGCCGCTGTAGCAGGTTATTCGGCGCATCCAAACCGTAGAAACTGCGACACTGATAAATGGAGTTAAGGGGACTTTCGCCTTTCTCTACCGATTTTCCGCAAAACCAAATCTCCCAGCCTTTTTTAGTAATTCCCACCACTGGTTCGCGTTCAATCGTGCCTGCCGCCTGGGGTGGAAACAAGCTGGTAAGCTGTAAGTCTTGGACTAGCTGTTTGACGGGGTAGCGATGCTCTTTTCCGCCGATCTCGCGTAATTGTGCCAATACTACCATCCACCGCAGATGATCGGCGAGTAGTTTGGGGACTTGCATCGATTGCTGTTGTCTGGTTGTTGCACTCATCTGATCAATCTTCACTGTATGTAGATCGGTGTTAGTAGGTTGGCGATCTGCATCCGATTTACACTCGTCATCTTTGACGATCGCCACCAGATTTTAACATTATCTAGATTAAATCCGAGTGTGATGTTTGTCTGCGGATCTGCTCGCAAAACATGTAGCTATATTTTAGCTATGCAAACTTGGGTGTCCAGCTCCAAAAACCAGATAAAATGTTCAGACGAACGCTCACTCTGCTACCATGGGTCATCAAATTACCGCGATCGTCACCGCATTACCGATCGACCAACATAAAGCATTGAAATTCGACTTGCCAGTATTTAGCGAAAATGGCTATGCGATCGTCGGGCTAGATGTGGCGCATACTGACTATTGGACGGATCGGCTAAATTTCCCTGATGATGACGAAGATCGGGAAATTATTCTCGACTGTCAACTTACTCACTATTTCGCACAAGAATTGAGCATTAATAAGTATGCGATTATTCATACTGACTATTTGGGTGGAATTGGCGAGCAATTCGCCGTAGTCTACGATCGCGATCGAGTTATCATGGCAACGACCGCCGGAGCGATCGATCTCGCTCTCAGACTAATCGGGGTTAAATGTTTACCAGGACTGGATGAATTTGATTCGATTAATTTAGCTAAATATAGACATTTCGATCGATACTTTGAAAAGTATTGGGGCTAGCGGCTCTGCCGTACTTATGGTGATAATTTAATTCGGTCAAAAAGGGTAAAGGGGATTTTAGTATTTGCCATACTATTTATCCAAAAATACGTGGAGAGCCACTTTAGCAATTCTAAATTGAATAACGCGAGAGAAGTCGCGAAAGACTAATTATCTCAAAATGCTATAATTAGGCTTAAATTTATTAATTATTTAATCATGATTTCTAGTCAAGGACTTAAAAATATTATCTCACTTATAGTTGTTGTATTTTTCACTAGTTTTCTAACAGCTTGTACGACAATCGAGCCAGGGGAAGTTGGCGTTAAATCTACTCTAGGTCAACTAAAAAGTGAGCCGTTAAATTCCGGCTTGCACATCACACTACCAATTCTGGATAGTTGGGCAATTTATTCTACTCGGACTGTTGCCCTATCTGAAGAGTTTGCTACTTTAACTAAAGATGGTCAAGCTGTAAAAGTAACAGGAATTGCTGAATACTCGATCAATCCAGCTAAAGCACCGTCTATCTATCAAAACTTGGGAGCTTCAGCCAATGATGTTCAGAATAAAGTGATTAACCCAGTATTGCTAAGTGCGGTGAAGATTCAGGTAGCTGATAAAGATTTAAGTTCTGTAATTAGCGATCAAAATGGACTGTCTAGTGCAATTGTTAATGATATTAACCTGCAACTCAAAGAAAATGAATACGTTAATTTTGATTCATTTAAAGTAACCGGAATAGTCCTAGATCCTCAAGTTCAAAGCTCGATCGAGCGCAAGCAGATTGCCAAACAGGAATTGGAACGTAAATCCACTGAAATTCAAATTGCTGAAGGGGAAGTAAAACGCTTGAATATTTTAAAAGGTGGGATTAGTGAATTGACAATTAAACAAGATTTTGTTAATAAATGGGATGGCAAAACACCTATTGGTGGCAGTATTATCGTCAATACTCCCAGTAATTAATCACTCTCGATCGTCAATTTAACTCTCTTTTCTGACTAGTCGTTCCAACCATAATAAAATCACCCAGACTAATGGCACGGTAGCAGCCAAACCGAGCCAGAAATTGTGAGCGAAGATCGGCGATCGATCGAGTGCCCAACCGCCTAATGGCGGCCCCACGGCATAGCCTACCGCCCAACATAGGGAATTAATCGATGTGTAAACACCTCTGAGTGAGGCAGGCGCGAGATCGGCAATGAGAGCCGAAGCTGTGGGCGTATAAGCAACGATCGCCAGGGCAAATAATCCCAAACCCAAACTTGCCCATAGCAGTTGATAACTAGCCACCGTTCCCGTCATAGTTATACAAGCAAAACCCACCGCCCAAAAACCACCAGAAATCATTAAAGATCGAGGATGACTAAAGTGATGGAGAAACTTAAGAATCGGGATTTGACAGGCGACTGTCATTAGTAAATGCCCTGCGAATAGAGTACTAATTATCTTCGGTTCAAATCCCCGCGCACCAGGTTGAGAGACAAAATTACTAAAATATAACGGGAGAGTACTTTGGGTTTGAGAAATGTAAATGGTCAAGATAATATTGACCATGACATAAACTAATAAACGGCGATCGCGTAATGCTGTAATATAACCACCGACTAATTTTGTTGGCTCCTTGCCCTGTTGTAATGTTTCTTCGATTGTGAAGATAATCATCATCAAAAAACAACAAAAGGAAATCCCATCGATAATAAATAGCCATCGATAGCCACCGGTGGAGCTAATTAATAACCCCCCAGCAATAATCCCCACCCCCATGCCTAAATTGTCTGCTAAGCGGGTAAAAGCATAAGCAATCCGCCGTTCTTCTCCCGTAGTCAAATCGGCAACAATCGCTTCATTCGCCGGCCAATACAAGCCTAAACCCAAACCTTGAACCAGACAACCCAATACTAAAGTAGAAAAATCCTGAGTAGCCGCAAATAGGAAACAGGCAATAGCTGAAACCACTGTCGATAATAATAGGACCGGTTTTCGCCCCCACCTGTCGGCATAACTCCCACTAATCAACCGCCCCACCACACCAGAAATTGAGGCACTACCTAGAGCTAGTCCCACTGAGGTTGCCGATAAGCCCACTTGCTGAACAAAGAAAATCGGCGCGTAAAAGAGGGTGAAACCACTACCGATTTCTGATAGCAACCTACCTAGAGCAAGAATCCAAATCTGTCGAGGTAGCTGAGGCATAATAGACTTCCGGCATGAGAAAGATCGGGGATAAAAAAATTGTTCCAGATGATGGCATAGCCCCGATTTCTTGAAGAAATCGGGGCTATATCTGATGGAGAACTCTAAAACAGCTTAGTGGTTTTGATTCTAACCTTCATTCGCTAAAATTTCCATCCGCACATCACCAATTCCATCATTTTTGATGCCGATGGCTGCTGCTGCGCCAGCGGATACATCAATAACCCGGCGACGATGAAAGGGACCGCGATCGTTAATCCGCACAGTGACAGCTTTACCTGTCTTGAGGCTGATTACTCTCACCTTTGTACCAAACGGGAGCGTGCGGTGTGCGGCAGTCAAACCGTCGGGGTTGTATTTCTCACCGTTGGCGGTCTTTGGGCCAGCTTCTCGTCCGTACCAGGAAGCTTGTCCCGTTTGGACAGCGACAATTTTAGGCTGAGCAGGCTGTGCTGGATTGGGATCGAATTCAGCGGGAATAGGCAGAGTGGGAGATGTAGACTGATTTGGGCGTTGAACTGGAATGGCGATACTTGGCTCTGGAGCTACGCTCGTATTGCCGACTTGGGCGATCGCGGTAGCGACAATCTGTTGTGGGCGTTCGCTATCGAAAACAAATGTTGGCGTTCCGGATACGAATCCGAGGTTATCTGGCAAGTCATCAATTTGGCTGATACTCGGTGCCGCTTGTGGCAACCGAGCGATCTCAGCTTGAATGGTGGCTGTGTTGATAATTTTGGTGGTTGAGTTAGCCTCTCTAGTTGGGAATCGCAAACCACTATTGCGCCTGACGACGAGTAGTGGTGAACTGACAACCTCAGCCGTAAATAACTGAGTGCGATCGTTGGTTGCCGTTGGTTGATTTGGTAGTGACGGCTCGATCGCAATTGGTTTGGCAACAACTGGAGTGCTGGGAGTATCTAATACAAACACTGGCGCAGCAGCTTGTCGCCGAATAGAATTTTTAGATTGCAACGCTTCGCTGATGAAGGTTGATGTTGTTGCTGCAAGCTTTGGTGAGGATAGTTGCTGCGGCAACTGGAGCTGGACGTTCTTGGTTGCTGGGGAATTTGCCGCGCTTTGATTCAGACTGGCGATCTGTGTTCTCGTTGGGTTAGTCGGCTGAGTTGCTACTGACTGGATTACTTCACCCAGCGGTTTGCCTGGTAGGTCGATTGTTGCGACTGTGGGAACTGCCACATCAGTTTCGAGTTCGGTGACGACCAGTGGTGTAATAGTCGGCAACGAGGGTTGTGACGATCTACCAGCAGCACTTACGGCTGGAGCTGGAACTTGGGCATAAACATTCGCAATCGGTGCTAGGACAGTGGTCAGGACGACTAGAGTTGTATAAGTCCAACGGTGTTGATTCATATCCTTTGGTAGAAACAATATTTGGTTACTGAGACTGCATGAGAATGGTGGCTGCACGGCACGGTTCGTGATATTTGATGCCGCTCACTCGACACCTCAACGCTCAGCCAATACCATTCAATCCAGTCGATCTATCTTGCGGGGATTAGATGTTCGTGGGTTTCTTCTACAACTGGAGCAATTCGATTGCCTAATTGCAACTACCCAGTTTCACCACTCAGTATATCAATAGTTTGCCCTTAGAATCACCATCACTCACTATGACAACGATCGAAAGTTGTCTCGCCGATTAGTTTAGTTGCGATTGCGACGACCATGACGACGACCGCCACCTTCACCACCGCCTAAAATGTCCATCCGGACACTACCAATCCCACTACTAGTTAAGCCGATCGCTCTAGCCGCACCAGCCGAAAGGTCAATTACCCGTCCACCAATAAAGGGACCGCGATCGTTAATCCGCACTACTACTGATTTGCCTGTGCGAACACTAGTAACTCGAACTTTAGTACCGAAAGGTAAGCTTCTGTGCGCCGCAGTGTGTGCGCTGGGATTAAATCTTTCACCACTAGCAGTTGCTGAACCACCTTCATGAGGTGCACCGCTATAGAAGGAAGCTGTACCGACAGATTGAGCGATTAACTGTTGCGATGAAACTGAAATATTTGGTTGGCTGGAATTGACTGATGGTGTAGCAGATGCGGCTGTAGACAGTGCAACCGTTGCTACGAGAGCAGTTAATCCAGTCAAAGTTTGATAATTCATAAGCCTTTTGTTAAACGATATTTGTGTTTGAGATTTAGCTTGGTTTTCCCGCATATTTGGGGATAATTTACCAGTTAACTTCTCATACTTGCGTCCCTATTCACATCGGTGTGGGAAGCGATGGGTATACCATAACATGAAGTTTTCTCCAAAAATACCGCTCTACGTCATTGACAAATTAGATTTTTTGTGCATCTTAAAATGGACGATCGAATGCCCGAATCGGGAGCGATCCCCACCCAAACTAGGTTTGAATCGTCCGATCCCCATCGATTTTCAATCAGTAAAAGTAATATGTTACATTTCTTTATATACGTTATTCAAATCTTTTTTGGAGCCGATCGGGGTTGACAAGTTTAGAGAACTGGTGAAATTTTGTTAGATATTTAACAAATTCGATCGAGACATTATATTGATAGTTAAATCTCGATCGTTTAAGCAGCAATAAGTCCGCAAACGACTGACTAGTATTGTGTGCGTCGCTCATTTGCAGCGGCAAAGACAAAGATGTCGAGAAAAGCTAACTCGATCGGTCATCTCGGATAATTTTTTGCTGTCTGATAAGCAATGGCGGTAAAATACCTGTGCGGATCGTGTATGAGTGAGCTATGGATTATCAAGAAGCAGGTGTCGATGTTGTTGCGGGAAGAGCGTTTGTCGAAAACATCAAAAACCTCGTCCACAGCACCCATCGTCCGGGAGTTTTAGGCGGTTTAGGTGGATTTAGCGGCTGGTTTGAACTACCTGTGGGTTATCAGCAGCCAGTTTTAGTATCTGGGACAGATGGAGTCGGGACGAAACTCAAGATCGCCCAAGAATTAGACAATCACGCTTCAATTGGCATCGATTTAGTCGCGATGTGCGTGAATGATATTCTCACCTGCGGAGCAGAACCATTATATTTCCTCGATTATTTAGCAACTGGCAAACTTAACTCTACCCAGCTTACTCAAGTAGTTGCGGGAATTGCCGATGGTTGTCGGCAGGCTGGTTGCGCGCTCTTGGGTGGCGAGACGGCTGAGATGCCGGGATTTTATCAACTGGGAGAATACGATCTGGCTGGCTTTACAGTAGGAATAGTCGAGAAGAGCAAGATAATTGACGGTGCTCGGATGCAGGTGGGTGATGTGGCGGTCGGCTTAGCCAGTAGTGGGATTCATAGCAATGGCTACAGTCTAGTCCGGAAGATTGTCAGCGATGGCGGCTACAAGTGGGAGGATACTCCCAGTCTGCTGGGCGGGGAAAGTTTGGGTTCTGTTTATCTAACCCCCACTCAAATCTATGTCAAACCGATTTTAGCCGCGATCGAGCAACAATTACCCATTCATGGGATGGCGCATATTACGGGCGGTGGTTTACCAGAAAATTTACCGCGTTGTCTGGGTGCAGATCGATCGATCGAAATGGATCTGAATGGTTGGCAAATTCCTCCGGCATTTCAATGGTTAGCGACAGCGGGAAATGTGGCACCTGTAGATATGTTTAATACTTTTAATATGGGGATTGGTTATGTTGCGATCGTGCCAGCCGCCGCAGTCAGTGATACCGTAGCTTTCTTTAATTCTCATCACATTACTGCCAATCCGATCGGTGTCGTCGTTCCTGGAGATCGATCTTTGCTCGGGATGCCGGAATAACTATATCTTTTAGACTAGGACAAGTATCGAGTTAGCATCAAATATTGATCGATTCACTGTATTTACAATTTGGTAGGTTCGATCGATATTTGACTCTTAGTATATTGGGCGTGTTTCTCGTCTAAAGATTTGGCTTTACGTGCTGAGTCCAGACTTCCATCAGGGCTTTAGCATCAGTCTCTGATAATTCCCCTAGCTTTTTAATCAATAAAGATTGTTCTAGACAGTCGAGACGGGATAAACGTACCGTTGAAGCAACCCGCAATCCACATGTCTCCCAGTCAATTAATACGACATCTTTTTGAGTCCTTGGTTTTGATGAAGTTACCGCTGCTACCACGACATCATCCCCATCAATCCAGAGGATTAAAACAGGTCTTTTTTTAGATGCCGAACTATCGGTGAAAGTTATTTCAGCTATCCACAATTCACCTGCCTTAACAGTCATCATAAAGCCCTTCATCTTCTGAACTGTAGCTATTTAGGAAGGCATTATGAGTACGAATTGAAGCAATAGAATTAGGTTGAATGGTAGTCCGATCAATTAAATCCAGCACATCTTGTTCGACAATTCGTGAGGGTAGAGAGTTGAGGATATCACGGTCTGCTAAGTCAATAATTTCCGAGATATATTGACGGACCCGATCGGATATTTCCGGTTTCCACTCTTGCAATTTAATTCCTAATCTCTCAGTCAGGGCATCCATCAGTATCTCCATTGCAAATGATAACTTCTACAGCTATCTGAGTCTTCTAACTCGTTTTTAGTTGTGATAGCTTTTGTTTAGTCAAGATTCATCAACCGTCCACTACATTAGACTTATTGGTCTGTTGATTGGCATTACTACTTGCTGCTTCTAGTTTTTGGCGAATTGCCGATCGAACTTTCTCATCAAAATCAGGATCGCCAGGACTGGCGATAACTCTAAGCGGACGCTGGTTGATTCTATCTAGATGCGCTTGTAAAGCCGATCGATCGCCGCGATGTTTGAGGAAATATTGCTTTAATTGGGCATCTGACATTGCATCATAATTAACTTGGCTCATCTGCAAATTCCCCATTTGGTAAAATTTGAAATTCAATCTCTTCGTCGTAGCCAGCTAACACATAAATGTTGCTAGTTCGCTCATCAACACAAATTAGGTAGATGGGTTGAAGCATACTAAATGTCAATTGATAACTGACACGATACAAAGTCTCTAATTGTTCGGGAGTAGGCATTCCAGTCACTCAGACCACCTGTCATCTATTCTAACCGATCGATTTTCTCATCTGGTACTCAAAACTTTGGCTGTAATTCACAAATATTGCGAGTTACAGCCAAATCTCCTAACTCCCCCCAATTCGCGCCACATCGCGAGAATTCTCCTCAAAAGCAGCATCCAGAGCGTCATCACCACTCAACCCCGAAGCCAGCGCATTCTGGATCGCTTGCAACACCCGTTTATAATCATGCGGCATCACCTTCACAAACTTCGGCAGCATCTCATCCCAATTAGCCAGAACCGAGATCGCTTTCTGACTCTTGGTATATTCGGCGTGTTTCTCGATCGAACCCTTCAACTTCCCAATCTCTTCAGGATCGCTGAGAGTCTCCAATCCCACCATCTGGGTATTACAGCGCGTTGGGAAATCACCATGCTCGTCGAGGATATAAGCCACACCTCCACTCATCCCCGCTGCGAAGTTGCGTCCGGTTTTACCTAGAACGATCACTTGTCCGCCTGTCATGTATTCACAGCCATGATCGCCGATCGATTCCACAATCGCACTAACCCCAGAGTTACGAACGCAGAACCGTTCGCCTGCCATGCCGTTGATGTAGATTTCGCCGCTGGTAGCTCCGTAGAGAGCGACGTTGCCGACGATGACGTTTTCGGCGGCGATGAAGGTGGATTTGGGTGAGGGGTAGAGGATAATTTTCCCACCGCTGAGTCCTTTGCCGATGTAGTCGTTAGCATCGCCTTCGAGTTCGAGGGTGACTCCTGTGGGGATAAATGCGCCGAAGCTTTGTCCGGCACTGCCTTGGAATTTGAGGTGGACGGTATCGGCGGGGAGTCCGTGCCAGTGGTTTTTGGTGATTTCGTTACCGAGAATATTTCCTACTGCGCGGTTGACGTTGCAGATTGGGAGGGTGGCTTTAGTTGGTGTGCCATCAAGAATCGAGTCTTTGCACAGGTCTAATAAAGTAGTAATTTCGAGGGATTTGTCAAGTCCATGATCTTGGGCGATTTGTTGATAACGTCCGACTTCGGCACCTGCTTCTGGCTGGTAGAGGAGGTTGGAGAGGTCGATGTTTTTGGCTTTCCAATGGGCGACCGCTTGCTTGGATTCTAAGACATCGGTGCGCCCAACCATCTCGTTGAGGGTGCGGAAGCCGAGGGCTGCCATGATTTCCCGCAAGTCTTGAGCGATAAACCGCATGAAGTTGACGGTGTGGGCGGGATCTCCGGTGTAGGTGGCGCGGAGTTCGGGGTTTTGGGTGGCGATACCAGCGGGACAGGTATTGAGATGGCAGACGCGCATCATGGTACAGCCGAGGGTGACGAGGGGGGCGGTGGAGAATCCGATTTTTATGATTAGAGTGATTTTATTCTTGGGTTGATCGAACAAGTCTCGGCAGGAGAAATGACGAGTCTGTGGAAATCAGGATGAATTGGGTTGATAAGATAATTATTCTCGACTGGCACTATCGCTGAAGGTACACACAAAATAGCTGTTTCACCTTTTTCGATCCAGTTATCGCCGTATTCTTTTAAGTATCCTGGCGCAGAGATATTCGACCAATCCGAATTTAGAGTGTTTCGATCGATCTCATCAATTTCAACATCATCAGGAACTGTTACGCAAAAGTAAACATATTCAAGATACATTGTCGTAGCGTTCATGTGAACGGTAGTCTCCAATATTGCGGAAGACAAACTGTCGGCGGTGTATACTAACCTCGTTCCTTTGGAATGCCATCTCCCACTGTACATAACTGAACCTTCGCCACTAAAAGCACCCTCAGCACGTTGTCTGGTAACAACACGCCATAACTTAAGATTCGACTGTCTCAACTGTATACCCCGTAGTCAATCCGTCCGAGCATATCCAGAACATGCTCGATCCCTTCTGCCGATTCCAACATATTTAGTGGAATTAAACCACCTAAATATGGGTTGGGTGTACGCAGCCAATTTTTAGCAACTGACTCATTATTAAATACTTTAATTGCTTGATCGACAATCTCAGCCATTTTCTCTAATAGAGCTTCTGTTTGTTGTAAACCTTCATCTCGATCGATTATGTCTAATGGAACTCGATTATCTAACATTTTGTGGGGTTGATTCAACCACTGTTGGCTTGAGTCAGCAAAAATTTTCGACGCAAGATGAATGATATTGGTAGCGTGAGATATTCGATCTCGATCTATCTGTGGGGATGCAGTCTTATTAAATCGTTCGGTTACTTCTAATAACTCTCTGACCATATCTTGGGTTTTCATGCGGATACAATAAAGTTTCGAATGTTGAGTGGTTGCACAGGAATTCCTGATTCGTTGGCGTAGCCTCTGCGAAGGCAGACGCTGTGCGAACGGCTTTGCCGAATCGTAACATGGGTATCAATAATAATTATTCACCCAAAGCCGCCCACAGATCGGTCATCGGGGCACCAAAATCAGGCTCGATCTAGGTTTAAGTGTCACGAATTGAAATTTGCCATCGATCTGTCTTTCTAGCCAAACGGTAATAACTGTCAGGATCGTACCATTTACGCCGATGAGATCTGCTTCAACTTGGTAAAAGGTACCATACTCGTTGATTTTCTCTTCAACTGCGTCTGTGGATAGTGCCTATGTCTGAATAGCTAGTTTTAATGCTTCTGAATTTTCCGGTGTGAACCCAGCCTGAGCTAAAAACTTCGATTTATCATTTCGTGGTTTTGGCACCAATAGATAGCCAGTGATTTTGGCATCTGGAATGATTAAATCTTCGGGAATCCTCACAGCTAAACCTCTTACGCTGGCTATCTAACACAAATACAGTTGACCATTTCATTTTAACTCGATCGAGACTAAAGCCGATCGATCTCATACCGATCAAAAGCACCATCTACAGTCGCTAAAGTCATTTTTTCCACTTGAGATTGAGCAATTAGCAATCGATCGAAAGGATCGCGATGGTGAGCAGGTAGATTTGATAGTGCGTAAATATGCTTTAAGTCGATAGACAGTAACTGAATAGAGTTTTCCTCAATCTGAATATCTACAATTTTCGCGAGATCGCCCTTCAAATCTAGTTTTCCTAAAGCTACTTTGATTTGGATTTCCCAAATACTTGCCAAGCTAAGAAATAAGCTATTTTGACGGTCGATAATTGATGCCGTTAATCTTGGCGATAAGCGTTCTGGTTCTGTCGCCATCCAGATAAAGATATGAGTATCTAGCAAAATCCTCATTCTTCGCCGAGCCAAAATTCATCTGGTAGTGGTT
>JANPJH010000154.1:0-5154 GCA_031425415.1 Chamaesiphon sp. VAR_61_metabat_425
ACTGGGTGCGACCCCATTGGGGGCTTGGCAAAAATCAAACTCCAGCGATGGCGATCGGTTACTATCATAGTCCCATCTCTATGACTGAACTCTTGACTTTGCAATGCTTAGAATCTCTCACTCTTTAACCAACCAGTGCCGTCCCGCCAGATCGAGGAGATTTTTCTTGCGACGCGATTTTACTAGTTCTTGCAAAGCCAAGTTCATCAGTTCTTCCTGAGTGCTGAATTTGGTGAGTTGCAGAGCTTCTTTTAGCAGGGCTTCATCTAGATTCAGAGTTATTTGCATGGGATGACGGCACGATTGTTAGTTTTGAGCCTACACTTCATTATATCCGCGCAGTTGAAGCTAATCTTCGATCGACTTCAGATTGATGCTCAAGTTTTCGCCGCTGCTGAATGTTGTTTCAACACCTGCTTCAAATACTTCCCAGTATGGGACTTAGGATTCTTCGCCACCTGTTCCGGCGTTCCCACTGCGACTAATTCTCCTCCCTTATTACCCCCTTCTGGCCCCAGATCGATCGTCCAGTCAGAGCAGCGAATCACGTCGAGGTTGTGTTCGATGACGATAATGGAGTTTCCCTTATCTACTAGTCTTTGCAGCACGTCTAGGAGCTTGTGGACATCGTAGAATGAGAGTCCGGTGGTGGGTTCGTCGATCAGATAGAGGGTTTTGCCCGTGGCGCGTTTAGATAGTTCGGTGGCGAGTTTTACTCGTTGGGCTTCGCCGCCAGAGAGGGTGGGGGCGGTTTGTCCGAGTTTGACGTAACCTAAGCCGACATCGACGAGGGTTTGGAGGCGGGTGGCGGCGCGGGGGATATTTTGGAAGAATTCTAAACCTTCTTCGACGGTCATATTGAGGACATCGGCGATCGATTTACCTTTATATTTAACTTGGAGGGTGTCGCGATTGTAGCGTTCGCCTTTGCAGACATCGCATTGCACGTAGACATCGGGGAGAAAGTTCATCTCGATGATGTTTACGCCTTGTCCGCTACAGGCTTCACAGCGTCCGCCTTTGACGTTGAAGGAAAATTGTCCGGCTTTATAGCCGCGTGTTTTGGCTTCGACGGTTTGGGTGAAGACTTCGCGGATGGTGTCGAATACGCCGGTGTAGGTGACGGGATTCGATCGAGGCGTGCGACCGATCGGCGATTGATCGATGATAATGACTTTATCGATCGCACTTATCCCTTTAAGTTCGTCTAAATCTTTGGGGAATGGTACCCGTTTTGTTAGGTAGTGCTGCAAGGCGGGGTGAAGCAGTTCGTTGATGAGGGTAGATTTTCCCGAACCGGATACGCCAGTAATGGCGACGAGTTTACCGAGGGGAAACTCGACATCGAGATGTTTGAGGTTATTCCGACAAGCGTTTTTAAAAACTAAACTGCGTCCATTCCCTTCCCTGCGGACTGCGGGTGTCTCAATCCCGACTCTCCCCGATAAGTACGCCCCAGTAATCGAGTCTTCTGAGTCGAGCAATGTTTGCAAATCTCCCTCACAGACAATCTTACCGCCATGTACGCCCGCACCAGGGCCGATATCGACGATATGATCGGCGGCGCGGATGGTATCCTCGTCATGTTCGACGACGATGAGGGTATTGCCCAAGTCGCGTAATTTATTGAGGGTTTGCAATAGTCGCCCGTTATCCCGTTGATGCAACCCGATACTCGGTTCGTCGAGGACATATAATACGCCTGTCAAGCCGGAACCGATTTGGGTAGCTAGGCGAATTCGTTGCGCTTCGCCGCCGGATAGAGTCATCGCCGCCCGATCGAGTGTGAGATAATCTAAGCCAACGTCGAGTAAAAATTGCAATCTGGCGATGATTTCTTTGAGGACTAATTCGCCGATTTTGGCTTGTTTATCAGTTAGTTGTAAATGGTGAATGCGATCAAGACATTCATCAATCGCGACATTAGTAAAATCAAGTATCCCATACTGACCCAATTTTACCGATTGGGCTTCAGCTTTTAACCTTTTCCCCCCGCAAGCTTCGCAAGGTTGATTGGTTAAATACTGTTCGAGTTTTTGCTTCTGTAATTCTGAGGCATCGCTATATTGCCTGTCGAGAATTTTTACCACTCCTTTAAATTTACGATGATCGTCGAGATCTTCCATCCAAATCGGCTCATCTCGACCATATAAAATCAATGATTGCTGTTCGGGGGTGAGCTTCTTCCAGGGTGTGTCTAATTCAAATCCGGATGCTTGACCTAAACTATATAAGAGTGATAAATAATAAGAGGTATCTTTATCCGACCAAGGCGCGATCGCATGATAAATATGTGCCTCTGGATCGGGAATAATTAGTTCTGGATCGAATGTCCGCAAACTGCCAATTCCATGACAAGCCGGACATGCTCCATACGGCGAGTTGAAGGAAAATAATCGCGGTGATAATTCTTCCATCACGGCACCATGTTCGGGGCAAGCAAATTTCTCGGAAAAGACTAGTTCTGTGGGTAGATCTGAATTGATTTTTTCAGATTCATCTGTTATAGTGGAAATGGTAGCTATACCCTCTCCATGCCGTAAACAAGTAGTCAAAGAGTCAGATAAGCGTGACTCGATTCCGTCCTTATTAATCAATCGATCGATCACAATTTCGACCGTGTGATGCTGGTTTTTATCTAGGACAATTCGATCGGCTAACTCGCGAACTTCACCATTCACCCGTACCCGCACGAATCCTTCCCCCGTCAGGCTCGATAGTGCCTTTTGGTGAGTCCCTTTTTTCCCCCTAACAATCGGTGCTAAAATCTGAAATTTAGTCCGCTCTGGTAGAGCGCGAATTCGATCGATCATTTCATCGATGGTTTGAGGCGCAATCGATCGATCGCATTGGGGACAATGAGGCGTACCAGCCCGCCCATATAGTAAGCGAAAATAATCATAAATTTCGGTAACAGTACCGACAGTCGATCGAGGATTATTAGAAGTAGACTTTTGATCGATCGAGATCGCTGGACTCAAACCTTCGATCGCATCTACATCTGGCTTATCCAACTGTCCCAAAAATTGCCGCGCATAAGCACTCAGCGACTCCACATACCGCCGTTGTCCCTCCGCAAAGATGGTATCAAATGCTAGGGATGATTTGCCCGAACCAGACACCCCCGTAAACACAATCAATCGATCGCGTGGTAGCTCTAAGCTAATATTCTTGAGGTTATGTTGTTTCGCACCACGGATGCGGATGGTATCGCGTTGGTGAAGTCTCTCCTGGGGAGAATCGGTAGACATAGGGTAGAGCGCAGATTTAGCACAAGAGGGCAAACATCTGTTTTAACACATCTAGTGGTTTTAAATCTGCACCTGATGAGCGGAATGCAATGTGGATCTCAAGATCGTAAAGCCAGAGCGATTTGCTCACCCTACAGATCGGCTGGAGGAGTAGAGGTAGATTTAGATAATAATCGCTCTCGACGTTGTTCGCGTTCGTGTTTGTCGAGGATAGCGATCGCATCATCTAGCATTAAATTCAAGATATCTAGCTGACGACAAGCTTCTCTCAACCCAGTGAGATATCTCGCTCTAGTCTCAGGATCGGGCATTTTAAACTCTTTATTCATAATTAGTTCCAATTGCGTTGAATATCTTGCAAGCTGGCGATGCTGACATGTAGAGATAATTCAGTTTGCTCGATCGAGCGATACAACAAATCTAGCATGTCGCTAGGGGCGATTGGTTGAGATTGGAAAATTCGCAGTAGTAGGTTATGCAGCCTAGAGTAAGAAGAACTCAATCGTTCTCGGATATTCTGAAGTTCTTCAAATTCTGATATAGTTTCAACCGTTTCGCCAACTTGCTGCAATAAGGTAAATTCTAGTGCTGTACAGCGATCGAGACACTCTAGTAGTTCGCGTTGCAGCGTCAAAATGTGGGTAATCGTTTCGTCTGGTAATTTAGCCACTAACAACTTAGAGAGAATACAAAATCATATTATTATAATTCCGCCATCAGACCCCAGTCGATCGTCTGTGGAGGAGTTAGGCGGAGTTTGTTTTTGATCGACGATCGCCAATCGATCGATTTTTGTGGTGCAAGTAGTCACATTGAGGGGGACTATATAAATATCCCTGATACTTCACTGATATTTCCCTTGAACCCAAGTTGCTCTAACGTTACGCCCAGTTATCAACCGCTCTCCGACTTGCAAAAGACTGGTCTGAAATTGACCGCTACTGGACAAGGGCGAGATGTAGTGCTGGTGATCGATCTTACCGAAAGTGTTGGCTTGAATGATGAAGGACGTTTGCGCCTGAAACAGATTGTTCGGGATAGTTTGCAATCGGGAGATTCCGTCTATGTTGTCCCGTTTGCTTCTAAGGTTAATCCCTTCGCTCCATCAGCAGATCCCTTAGCTGTAAGCGCGGGAATACCGTATAGGGGTAAACCAGCAGATATCGATCGCATCCTCCAAGTACTCCCACTCAACTCTAGCCGCAAACACCAGAATACGGACATCCAGCAAGCCGAATCGACGATTTATAAAGGTTTAGCCCAATTGAATCAGTGTCGCCTTACAGGGCAGTTGGGCGTTAGATCCCAGTCGGTGGTGTGGTTGACTGATGCGCCGTTATCGACACCAGCGGGAATTACTTCGGCGGTGTGGGTGGAAACCCCTGGCGATAGTCCGTTTCGTGTCCCAAATTCGGCTCCCAGTCAGGAGCGTCAAGAATGGCTCAAGGTATTGCCCCTCCAGTTGCGATCGCAAAAAATTGGCAACTATAACCTCAGTGTTGCCGATCTTGCGCCGACGGTACAGGAGTTTTGTACGCCCGCTCCTGGTGGGCGAGAAACTTGCTTGGTGGATGGGTATTTAGTTCGGCAGTTGTGGCTACCAGCGTTGGTACTTGCGATCGGGTTCTTAGCACTAGCTGGGGGTGGATTTTGGCTGTTTCGTTATTGGCGCAGCCTTCAGCAGTCATGGAAATTGACAGTTGCTGACGAGCACGACTCGGAGCCACGGATTCATTACCTTCGCAACCATCACAAGCTCGGTATGGCACTGGTTGGTTAAAGAGTGAGAGATTCTAAGCATTGCAAAGTCAAGAGTTCAGTCATAGAGATGGGACTATGATAGTAACCGATCGCCATCGCTGGAGTTTGATTGTTGCCAAGCCCCCAATGGGGTCGCACCCAG
>JANPJH010000155.1:0-4310 GCA_031425415.1 Chamaesiphon sp. VAR_61_metabat_425
GATATCATGAAGAACTACATGGCTAACAAATCCTTCTCGCGCGGTGTGGAAACTCTGGGTGCCGAAGCTTCGATGGTGTTTGTGGGCAACACTCAGCACACCGTGCCCTACATGCTCAAGCATGGGGATCTGTTCGATGAGCTACCAGACAAGTTTTATGACTCGGCTTTTCTCGATCGCCTGCACTTCTATATACCAGGTTGGGAAGTAGACACCATTCGGGGCGAAATGTTCTCCAGCGGTTATGGCTTTGTCGTGGACTATCTGGCGGAGATTTTACGATCGCTCCGAAATCATGACTATGCCGATCTCTACCAGGCATATTTTTCACTCTCGTCTAACCTATCGACTCGCGATCGAGATGGCATCAATAAAACCTTTTCCGGCTTGATGAAAATCATCTTTCCACATGGTGGTGCATCCAAAGCAGAAACCGAAGAGTTACTGAAGTTTGCGATCGAAGGTCGCAAGCGCGTCAAAGATCAACTAATGCGGATTGATTCCACCTATAGTCAGGTGTGCTTTACCTATCTGGATTCCGCCCAACAAGCAATACCAGTTATTACACTTGAGGAAAAAGAGTATCCCCACTGCTACCACAAGACCGTTAGCAGGGCCGAAGATGGTGTCGAGAACGTGGAAGCCCTTTTCGTTACTCAGCCCGCCAATGAACCCATCCTGAGCGAAAAACATTTGACCTTCCAAGAAAACCAGAAGGGCATTTCCTATGACCTGCTGATCGGTTCCTACCTCCGTGGGGCGACAAAAATTACGATTACAGACCCCTATATCCGCTTGTTCTATCAGGTGCGTAATTTCATGGAGTTCCTCGAAACCGTTGTGAAACATAAATCTCAGGATCGAGAAGTCAGCGTACATCTAGTGACTACTTTAGACGAGTTCAAAGGAGAGCAGCAGACAGAGACTTTCGAGAAGATTGAGGAATCCAGCATTGCCGTGGGTATTAATTTCACCTGGGAGTTCGACGGAACAGGAACTATCCATGCTCGCCATATCGTGACTGACAATGGCTGGAAAATCTCTCTCGATCGTGGCTTAGATATCTTCCAGCACTATGAAATGAATGATATTTTCACCTTTGCCAATCGGCTGCAACAGTGTCGCCCTTGCAAATCGTTTGAGGTGACATTTATCAACTCAAACAATAGACAATTCGCTAGTTCAAGCTCACTCTGAGAGCATATTTTCTGCATCTTCCCCAGATTGAGCCATAGACTCCCGAACAGCTAGATCCAACTCCGCGATCGAACATTGAGACAACTCACACAACGCCGCAGTCTTATCGATCGTCAATTTCGGCATCGTCCGCAGTCAATAGCAACAGTGGTTTTACTTTCAGACTAATCGAAGGTGTTCGACTCAAAGAAGAACCCATACCCGACAGTCTCATTCTCGATGGACAACAACGACTCACTACTACTTTTACATGTGCTTGCGTTCTGGTTCGGCATTTAGTATCCGCGATCGCCAGACGCACAAGGTTCAAGAGCGTTGGTATTATATCGATATCCCTGCCGCTCTCAATCCAGAGATCGCCCGAGTAGATGCCATTCTCTCATTGCCGCGATCGCAAACTAAGAAAAGGAAACCCCGCAAAATTGATTGTACCACTGCTGAAAAAGAGTACGAGCAATTACTCCCCGTCTGTGCAATCTTCAACTATGCCCAATGGCGCGAAGGATTTCACAAATATTGGAACTACGAGCCTGATAAATTAGCCCTCGCCCGACAATTTGAATTAGACATCGTCAAAAGATTCGAGCATTATCAACTACCAATCATTCAATTGCGCCCAGAACTGTCTAACGTAGACGTTTGCCAGATCTTTGAAGATATGCACGAGATGCCTACACCCATGACTTTCTTCAACCTCGTAACAGCCTGTTTTGCTGCCGAAGATTTCTCCCTACGCGACCATTTTGCAGGAGTCAGCCAGCAGGTATCGAGATTTGGAGTCCTTCAGGGCGTGCGAAATACCGATTAGCTCTCCGCCGTGACATTAGTAGCCACTTATCATTGTCGGGAGCAGGTGTTAAAGGAGAATCCCAGAGTAACTCATCTCCCAACCATCGGCTGTGGACGGCGCAATATCCTCGATCTGGAATTAGCGGATTATCAACAATTTGCACCAATGACATTAGCAGGTTTCGATCGAGCGGCAAAGTTCCTGCACGGCTTGGGTTTTGTTCATCCTGAAGATATTGCTTACTCTAGTCAGTTACTAGCTTTGGCATCGGTCTCGATTTTACCAAGCGATCAACGCCTATTGGCATTTCATTATGTTGCAGGACGGTAGTCGACGAGTTTGAATTTATCGATATCGTGCGATCAACGCCTATTGGCATTTCATTATGTTGTAGGCGCACATGCCCGCGCTAACCCATTCAAATCCGCTGTGATCAACGCCTATTGGCATTTCATTATGTTGCAGGGGCAGTGGCTGAAACGCTTGACTAATAAAACCCCACAACTAATCTTACAAGCATTCCCAACAATCTAACCACCAATTAGCAAAAATTCACTAAATTCAGAAAAATTGGTAAATTAACAATAGCAGAAAGTCTCTCACTGAATGCCTTCTGACAAAATACAAGCATCTATTTCTCTGCCTGAAACCCTGACAGCCATACAGGCAGCAGAATATTGAGGCTTTTTCACCTATTTTTCTGCTCACAGACGGAGGTGCTTGTATTTTTACTCGCTCTGAATCCGTGTCCAACTTTCCTCCCGTGGTTCCTTCACTCCAGATTCAAGAATTTTGTAGCGTTCCCATCTAGTACCTATCGATCCAACATGGTCTACCCAATAAGGTAGCGTCAGCCACCCAAATCGATCGCGCATCAACCATTGTAACTTTCCCCCTTCATATCCAGTCGGCAGCAAGTCAATTGAATCGACTAAGTGACTGCTTTCCCCTAAGCACAGACTCCCAAATCGCTCGATCGAGCTAGGATCTGCTAACCCCTGCTGAATTCGCTGTGATAGATTGGGATCGGATTTATCTTGGCTAGCATCGACCCACAGCACCATCTCTATTTCAGTTAGAATCTCTTGATAATCTGGGCGAGAATTCTCAGGAGAATTGAGATCCGGCTGCTTAAATCTACGGATCTTCCGCAGTACGACCGATTTCTCTGGAATCGAGCGAAACGCCATTGCCAATCTTACTCCGCAATGCCGATGCCGATTTACCTCCCCAATCATCGATAGCAACATGCCATAAACAGAGGATGGAGGGGGAACAGGATAGGTGGCAATATAATCTTTTGCTCTCGACTCGCGAAAACTAGCAACTGGTACCTCAACGCTCAGCACGATCGGCTCTTTCATTCTTGCTCGATCCCCAGATCCATACACATTTTTTGCTTTAAATCTTCGATCGCCGCTGCTGGATTTTCAAATAGGTGAACTCCCGCCATTTCAAATCCCTCCGCTAAATCCCCACCAATCCATACCTCGTTGGGATCGATTCGACCATTGTTCATTCTTTTCAACAGTTTGGGCGCAGTTATTGTTTCAGGATGTTTAGCATCGATCGAGTAGAGATGACGCGAACAAGGATCGTGAGTCCATCGTAGAATCAGGCTATTTGGCGAGAAATCATAGAGCCAGCGCGAGTGACTTCCGCCGACTCGATGAAGGGAATTAATTCCATCTAGAACATGGAAAACACGTTTGGGATCTTTGAGATGACTCGGGGTCATCGAAAAGCAATATTGGTAGTGCGTCGAATGACATTGGGATGAGTAAAGTGCTGTACTATCTTTTTTACCCCCAAAGGCACTCTGCAATACATCAAAATCATAAGGGGTAGTGGAAATGGCCTTACTTAGATCTAGCGCACCCTTCCTCGGAATTCCCTTCCCTTTCGGCTTCGGTAAATATTCCTGTTCCGGTGCCGATTCAACTGCGACATCATCTCGATCTTCGCTCGATGCAGCTTCTTTTTTCTTAGATCGTGACTTTGGTTTAGCCTTTTGAGCAGGTTCATTATCCTGTTGTTCTTCATCGTCGCTCTTTAGCTCCTCATCCTGAACAGATTTAGGGCTTTTTTGCGCTTTTACTATTTTGAAATACCCTAAGATATCATCATCTAGATAAAGACTTGGGTCGAAATAATCATCTTTGTAAGAATAAATATTGTCCGGATGGCTCTCCTGTACTTAGGGTTATAATTTAAACTTATTCAAATGAGCGGAGCGGAGCGGAGATTATTTGAATAAGCAAGCCAACAACTTTTCTCTCATCGATTTAAAACTAGCAAAACCGTAACTTTGGCGAAGAATTAA
>JANPJH010000156.1:0-9863 GCA_031425415.1 Chamaesiphon sp. VAR_61_metabat_425
CGACTTCAGTCGCAGGCAAGAAATAGGTAGCAACTTGGGTTAAATAGCTAATCTGGTTCTAAGGCGATCGGAGTTGTCAAGACGGACGTTCTTTATATTGGCTCGATCGAAAGATGAGAGCGAACTTGGGAAATAATTGCCGGAATTTGAGAAATTTTCACATTACGATAGCTAGATTCTCCATAGGAGAGGCTATGCCAACGATTCTCCAGCGGAGCGGTTGCTGCTAATGTAGCGGGTAAAACTACTAAATTAGGAGCTTGCTTGCAGCATTTGAGACAACCAGTGGATTTCAAAGTCACACTGTCATTTAAGTCATGACTATTTAATTGTTCTGCTAAAGCCGAATATATTTCTTTGCCACCATTGTTGTGACAATGCGACTTTTGACAAATGAGAATCTTAACTTTTGGCTCTTTTGCAAGGCATGGTATCGTTGGCATAGCCTCTCCAGCGGAGAATCGAGCTAATGGTGCAGATCGATTCTCCATAGGAGACGCACCGCAAATAACTTTTTCAATTGTAGATGCCTTAAATTTCCAATCTTTTTGGATGCCTTCACAACGGAGGAGATCGCCAATGGCTAACTTATAAACCAGCCTCGCTCTTAACTCTTTAGGCACCTTGATGATGACATCTGTGTCTGCGGTTCTGAGTCGCAGATATTTGAGCTTGTAACCATCCAGCGCGCAAACTCCTAAAAATTCCCCTTCTAGATGAAAATAAGTTTCATTATTCATAGAGTGACTCACTGGCATTGCGATTCTCGTGCCGAGAGGCTACGCCAACGGCTTGTAGAGTGAAACATCGATCCAACCAATTCACCAGTTGACTGCGATCAATCGATTGCATCCGAGTCACGCTCCAAACTTGAATAGCTGCTGTGGGCGTGTCTACAGTCACTGTCAATGGCTTACCAGTCGAGCATTGACAAGAAATTTTCAACTCCTGAAGACGACGATATATTTGCCAGCGATCGCCCCAGGCTGTATCGATGATGAAAATCCAGTCTGAGTAATTTACTTTTTCCATTCTTGATTAGGGAGATAGCTCTTACGTAAATTCAGAATACCCTAAGTTAGAAAATGACTTGGTTGGCGAGCAGGCAATTATTACTCTGATTCGCAGTCAAGCGAGTCAAGCTGAAAGTTTGGGCGATCGTGCGACACGCCATTTATACGAGCAAATTCTGCTCAAAACTGAAGAAAGAGCTTATCATATCGGTCACTTTTTGGCTCCCGATACCTTGGTAAGATCTGTAAATTAATAGTTAAAACTTAGAGGATGTTTGGAAAGTATAAAGTGACACTCGATCGCTCATCTAACCCCCTAAATTAGAGTCAAAGTTCCCCAGGATTGGGGTAATTTAGGTAGTCGATCGATGCTAAATCAGTACTTTTTTTACATTGTCTAGTTAATTTTTCTGCTCTAGCAGTTTGGTCGGGGTGGATGCCTAAACTGCTAATGGGGGAGCTTTAATTTCGGCATATTGTCCCATCGGCTGATACTCCGGCACTAAATTATGGATGATAGATATACACTCAGTCGCATCGCTATCAACCGCTGCCTCTAATAGTCTGGTGAGTTGAGGTGCGAGATCTTGCCAGCTTAATTTAGCTTCCCGCGCACAAAAAATTTTAGGATGACCGGTTGGGATGGCGGCATTGCAATCGATCAATAACTCTTCATAGATTTTCTCCCCAGGACGTAGGCCCGTAATTTCGATTTTGACATCTTGAAATGGTTCCATTCCATGTAAGCGGATCATTTGGATCGCTAGATCGTAGATTTTGACGGGTTCGCCCATTTCTAATAAGAATACTTCCCCGCCTTTGGCCATTGCACCAGCTTGAATCACTAGGGTAGCAGCCTCGGTGATGGTCATAAAATAACGGGTAATGTCGGCATGAGTGACGGTTAGAGATTTACCCGCAGCAATCTGTTCGCGGAAGCGTGGGACCACAGAGCCACTACTCTCTAGCACGTTCCCAAATCGCACCATCGTGAAGCAGGTATGATGCTGCTGTTTTTCAGCCAAACCTTGTAGGATCAACTCAGCCACCCGCTTAGTTGCACCCATGATGTTAGTAGGACGAACGGCTTTGTCAGTCGAAACCAGCACAAATTTCTCCACCCCACTAGCAACCGCAGATTGAGCCACGCTTAGGGTTCCACCGATATTGTTGAGCATTCCCGCCACTGGATTAGCTTCAACCATCGGCACATGTTTGTAAGCGGCTGCGTGATAGATAGTCTGGACTCGATGTTGTTTCAAAACACGAATCAAAGCTTTGGCATCGGCGATCGAACCCAAGCAAGCGACTTTATTTAGGTCGGGGTATATTTCACTTAGCTCCAGATCCACGCGATAGAGTGCGAACTCGTGTAGCTCGTACATCAGCAGTAGTTTGGGCTGTTGTTTGGCAATCTGACGACAGAGTTCAGACCCGATCGAACCACCCGCACCCGTAACGAGCACAACGCGATCGGTTATGTCGTGTTGGAGTAATTCAGGATTGGGCGCGATTTGTTTGCGTCCCAATAGATCTTCGATATCTAGTTCGCGAATTTTGTGAACGGCGACATGACCGCTCAAAATTTCAGTGATACTGGGGACGGTTTTAATCGGTACGCCCAAAACTTGCAACTTTGCCAAAATTTCTCGCTTCCGCTGGCCCTCGATCGACGGCATAGCCAGAAGAATGACATCAAAGCTATTAGTTGCCTTTAACTTGAGTAGCTCAGTCGGGGCGTAAACTCGCTTCCCTTGGATCTTCCGACCTTGAAGGTCGGGATTGTCATCTATGAACCCTACGACCAGGCGTTCGCCGCTAGTTCCGGCTAAACTTTGAGCGAGGATGCAGCCCGCACTCCCAGCCCCATAGATCGCGACACGACAGACATTCTGTTTTGGATAAGCGATTTGCCGAATTCGGTTGAGTATCGGTCGCACGAGCGATCGAAAACTAAGTGCCAACAGTAATGTCAAAATTCCATCATTGATGAGGATTGAAGTAGAAATTGCCTGACTAGGAAACAGGGTAGCGATCGCCGCAATAACAATCGAACTGATGATGACAGCCTTAACTGTTTCAACTAAAAATTCCCACCCTGTATATCGCAATACTTGCCGATAAACGCCGAAACTCCAAAACAATCCAATTTTGACAGCGATCGAGATCGCCACAAACGTGTGAGATCGCCACATTTCCAGTGGTACCTGGTCAAATCCAGCACTAAAGCCAACCGCCGCACCGATCGAGATCAGGAACAAACTGATATCGATGAACGTCATGAGAGTATACTTCTGATTCGTTGAAAGTACTTTAAACCGTTTTTCAATGACTCTTGCTATAGCTTCGATACTCAACCAAGATCGGCTGTTTATGGACATAGTATTTACGAGACAATCGACTGATTTTTAACAAGCTGAAAGTTGATTTTTTCAATTAAGTGTAAAGCTTAATTTGTTACCTTGGCTAACATCAGTGCATTTAGCATTATCATGTAGTTAAGGTGACTGACGATCGATTGAATTGTGCTAAAACAATCAGTAAGAGCGATTACAGTGGTGAGTAACACATACTAGCGTTGCATCCAGGTCAGCCAATACACTTACGCTACATTTTTTGGCGATAAATGTATTCAGCCAAATATCTGAACTTGGAAGATTGAGGCAAGTCGCGATCGGTACACCGCGTCAATTCAAATTTTGGATTGAAAATGTGTGTGAATTCTACCGTTGAGCGCGGTAAAATTAAGATGTAAACCGATCGCTCTGTAAACATAGAATAAATTAATTATTTTCTCTAGATCCGGAAAATTTACACTAAAATGTAAATTGAAAACTTTTCCGGTGAGGAGTGCACAGGAAAATCATGAACCAAAACAAACAACAGTCTAATTTCAAACGAGTCCAAGTCAGCCGGATTATGTCCTTGCTGGTGGGTTCGATCGCGACAAGCCTAGTAGCGGGATCTGCATTTGCAGAATCCACCGTTTCAACTAATTCTTCAGTCAAAGTCGGTGCAACGGCACCTCTAGCAGCAGTAAATGCAGGAACAACTCCTGCACCAGCAACTCCTGCCAACAATCAGATTTCCCAAGCCAGCGATGTCGCAGGTAACTGGGCTGAACCTTTTATCCGGGTCTTAGTCGAAAAGGGGATCATTGCCGGTTATCCTGACGGTACATTCAAGCCCGATCAACCGATCACTCGTGCTGAATTTGCAGCTTTACTCAACAAAGCCTTTGACCTCCAACCTGTTCGAGCTGCTCGGAAATTCAAAGATGTCCCCGCCAACTATTGGGCATCAGATGTAATCCAAAAAGCTTACCAGAGTGGATTCCTCGCCGGTTATCCCAACGGTACCTTTGCGCCGAAGCAAAATATTATTCGGATTCAAAGCTTAGTTTCCATAGTCAACGGTAGTAAATTAGAACCTTCCGGCAACTTGGACCTCAACGGCGTATTTAGTGACGCGGCTCAAGTCCCCAGTTATGGTCAAAATGCCTTGACCGCAGCAACCCAACGATGTGTAGCTGTCAGCGTTGAGTACGACAGCAGCAGGCTCCCTGGTGGTAACTTCGGGCCAAATACCGTAGCAACCCGTGCAGACGTAGCTGCGTACATTCACCAAGTCTTGGTTGGTGCCGGCAGACTGACCGCGCTAGACAAATCTAGCCCTGCATACAAGTACGTTGCTTCTTGTCCTCAAGGTGTATATGTCACCAGTATTGGCACGACTCCACCACCAACTCCAGTCGCGCCGACGAACGAAGAAGCGATCGCCAGACTAGGCATCCCTGGTCAAGTACCTGAGCTTACTGCTGGTGGTCCTGTTGGCTCCTTACCTGTTGGTGGTCTAGGTACTCCTACAGCCTTCGGTGCTAACTGGGGTGACTTCTTCCTGGGTGCCGGTTATCAAAACGAAACTCGCCCAACCATCTTTGATGCTGTTCCTGGAACTGTGAAAGGGTCAGAAACTTATGCATACTCTGCTGGTTTAGGTCTGGGTGATGCGCGTAGCTTCATCGGGCTAGAAACCGTTGCAACTACCTACAACCGGACAGGTACTGGTAGTTTCGAGAATGGCGGCATTAGTTTCAAACTGCACAAACTATTAGGTGATAACTTTGCGATCGCTGGTGGTTATGAAAATGCTGTTACCTTCGGCAGTAATTCTGGTGCTGGCACAAATCCTGACGGTGGTGTCAATGGCGGTCGAACTGGCTATGGTGTAGCTAGTTTAGTCCTCAATCCCGACCCTAATTCTGGCTTCTTCAGCAACACAACTCTATCTGTTGGTGCTGGTGCTGGTCGCTTCCGGACTGTTGGTGATATCCGTGCTAACCGTGAAAACATCAATGTTTTCGGTAGCTTAGGTACCCGTCTATCCCCCAACTTCTCCTTAGTTGCAGACTTTAACGGTCAAGACTTAGGCATTGGTTTACCCATCACGATCCCTTTTGGTGCTTCAGCACTTCAAATTACCCCCGCGCTGGTAGATATCGCTAACTCTGAAACTGGTGGTTCGCGCTTTGTCGTCAGCGGTGGTTTGGGCTTCCGTTTCTAATCACAGCCATTCAATTTGTCTCCTGCGAGAAGCTTGGGTATATTCATCCAAGTTTCTCAGCAGAACTCTTAGTCCTCGTCATCATCATAAGTAAACATGAAAATCTTGTCTTATTGTTTAGGACTGGGTGCTGTCGTTAGCGTAATGGCACTCAATCTCACTCCAGCTTCCGCCCAACTTGGGAATGGTTCCGATAGCGGTAACACCTTTACTTCCATTACCAATGTTAATGGTGGTGGTGTCAAGGGTGGTGGTAAACCAGCTTATGCCTCAGCAACTCAAGAAGCTGTCGATCGATTCTCGCAATCTTTGAATGCAAATAGTGTTGGTGATGCTGCTACATTTGATGTAATTAATGGTGCTGCACCTGCACCCTTAGTTGCGGCACTGTTGCCTACGGGGATTGCTCCCGATGGCGCAACAGCTAAATCTGCGGCTACTCTCGCTAGTACTGTTCAAGGAATGCGCACGGGCAATGGCGGCATTGATGCTGCTAAACTAAATGCTGCAGTTCCTGCTTACAACGACTATGTCAAAGCAATGGTCGGTGAAATTGGGGCTGAGAAAGCCCTAGCTGGCGCGCCTGTCGGTCAAAAAGTTCTGCAAGGATTGTTAGGTCAATTGGTTCAAGTTGCCAACCAATCAGCACCCGCTCCTAGACCATAGATTGAGTTAGATTAGTTACAAAACTACTAATTATTGATAATAGGAGCAAGAAAGAGTTTTTCTTGCTCCTATTGTTTTAGATATTCTCAAATCCTGCCCCAATCCCTAAATTACTGTCTTAGAATCTATATTAACTTCTGAAACCTGGCAATATGAGCGAATCACGGACGAACGGCTTAGCATCGCATGTAACAATCGAGTTGCCAAGTAATGATAGTGCGATCGCGTTGGCAGGGAGTCAGGAAGAAAATCTGAAATTACTAGCTCATCAAACCGGAGCGCGCTTGGTGTTTCGGGGTCAAGATTTAACTATCGGCGGAACACCAGCCCAAATCGATCGAGCTAGTGCCCTAATTCGCCTATTAAAGCCCTTGTGGTTAGAAGGAAGACAGATTTCACCTGTAGACATTCGGACTGCGATAGCGGCTCTAGATACAGGCAATCGGGAGCAATTACAGCGGGTTCAGAATGAGATCCTCGCGACCAATCGCAAAGGCGATCGCATTCGCCCGAAAACAGTCGCTCAGTGGGAATATATTCAGGCGATTCGGCAGCACGAACTGACTTTTTGTATCGGGCCAGCAGGGACGGGAAAGACTTATCTAGCGGCGGTGCTAGCTGTCCGCGCGCTGCTCGATGGGGAATGCGAACGGTTGGTGCTAACTCGCCCCGCCGTGGAAGCTGGAGAGAAATTAGGCTTTTTACCAGGGGACCTTCAGCAAAAGGTCGATCCGTTTTTGCGGCCGTTATACGATGCGCTGCATGAATTTATCGATGCAGATAAAATTCCCCTGATGATTGAGAAAGGCACGATCGAAATTGCGCCCTTAGCTTACATGCGGGGACGAACTCTGAATAATGCCTTTGTGATTGTCGATGAGGCGCAGAATATGACTCCGGCTCAGATGAAAATGGTGCTGACTCGGCTGGGATTTCGATCGCGAATGGTAGTCACCGGAGATTTGACTCAGACCGATTTACCTTCTAACCAGATATCCGGATTAGTCATTGCTGAGCAGATTTTGCCAAAGACTGAGGGGATTGGTTTTGCTTATTTTACCAAAAGTGATGTCGTCCGCCATCCCCTAGTTGAACGGATTGTCGCGGCTTACGAACGACACGAACAGGTAAAACTGCCGTTGTAAGTATACATCGCAAAATCACTCTAAAACGGGTAAATAAATAGTTCAGAAATTGACTTAATACAAACCTAAGACGGTAAGAATGATCGATGGAATTAGGGGTTCTCCACTAGTCTGAATAGCGTCAAGCTTGGTATTTTTACCACTAGTCTTAATTTGAACTTTGTCCCCTTTTTTCAGAGCCATAATGGCTTGACTGACTACAACATTCGTATTTCCTGCTTTTGCTTGACAGATCCGAACACCACTATTTTTTTCATCCTTGTCATTTACCACAATCCATGCGTCAAGACATCCCCCATCCTTAGTTGCTGTCACCTGTGGCGAGGCAATAATTAAATAGGTTCCTGTCGTCTGTATTCCCACACTAGTGTCAGTAACAGACAGTTTTTGGATTGAGTCTTTTAACTCAAATTGGACTATTCCGCCTGGCTGTTGATCTACAGCACTAGATAATTGCCCAAACGAGTTACCCCCTTTCTGGGGTGGAATTGTTGGGATAGCCAAGGCAGAGGAACGATTTAGAAAATAAACTAGCAAGCTTGAAGACAAACAAGCACAGCAAATAGCAAATTTCGTGTTCATTAATTTCCTTTTGCAAAGAGAATACATTGCATGAGTAGTGTACTTCTGACAATGTATTTTTGCATATTTTCCCAAATTATTTTGCAAACAAATGTTACATTATTGATTGCAAGATGTAAACTTTTATGCTCTTGAGGTTTCTTAGACGATCCCAGCCGCAGAAGCACTTTTGCTTGCAAAGATCCGCTCGATCGCGTCTTCGACTACTTTATCGGGGGTGGAAGCTCCCGATGTAACTCCGACGACGATCTTGCCTGGAGGTAGCCAATTTTCGGCGATCTCCAGATCTTTACTGAGGGGTTTGTGCTCGATCCGATTATTTGGCAAAATGCGAAGATCGCTATCGATATGGTAGGAAGGAATCTGATGTTCGATCGAAATTTCTTGGAGATGGGTGGTGTTAGATGAGTTATAACCGCCAATAACTACCATCAGGTCGAGTTCTTCATCTACCAGTTTAAACATGGCATCTTGACGCTCCTGGGTGGCATCACAGATGGTATTAAAGCTTTGGAAATGGTCATTTAAATCAGCAGTACTATACTTTTTCATCATTGTCCGCTCGAACAGTTTACCGATTGCTTCGGTTTCAGTTTTGAGCATGGTGGTCTGATTAGCAATACCAACTCGTTCTAAGTCAAGATCGGGATCGAAACCTGCGGAGTAAGCTTTACTAAATTTGGTCAAAAATTCGGTTCTGTTTCCACCATTGAGGATATAGTCGGCAACATAGTTAGCCTCAGCCAGATTTAAGACGATTAAATACTTGTCAGCAAAAGAGCTAGTGGCAACTGTTTCTTCATGTTTATATTGACCGTGAATAATCGAAGTATAGTCTTTTTTCTTATGTTTTTCGATCGTATTCCAGACCTTGGATACCCACGGACAGGTGGTATCGACGATCGTACACCCTTTATCATTGAGTAATTGCATCTCTTGGACGCTAGCACCAAAGGCTGGTAGAATTACCACATCACCGCGATCGATAATATCGAAGTTTTTGACCCCATTTTCTACTTGAATGAAGTTCACCTGCATCTCCCGTAACCGTTGATTTACAGATGGGTTATGGATAATTTCATTGGTAATCCAAATCTGTTCTGTCGGGAAATGTTGACGAGTTTCATAGGCGATCGCCACAGCTCGTTCTACCCCCCAACAAAAGCCAAAAGATTCAGCAAGTCGGATGGTAACATCGCCACGGGTTAGGGTGTAATTACGATCGCGAATCTCTTGAATCAGATTACTTTGATATTCGGCATCTAACACCACCGCAACATCAGCTTGATGTCCGAATCCTTTCCGATGATAGTTATCTGATTGGTTGAGCGATCTTTTAAAAGCTTTAGTATCCACGATTTGAATTATAAATTATAAATTATCGATATTAATGTCCATTTAGTGATGCGGTAGTCGATCGCCGCAAAAACTAAACCGATTAATCTGAAGCTAAAGTGCCAATTGGCACAACTAACTTCATTGCATTATATCAAGTTCAGGTGGTAGAGATAACTTTCCCGCCAAAACCAAACGATAGTTACTTACGATGAAATACATGGTAATTTCCAATAAATGTGTAGTCATTTTATAATCTTATTGAATCGATGTAAAAAGCGACATTTCGTGTCAAATTATACAGAACATTCTTGGCAAAATTAATAGAACTGTAATAACAAATTAAGAAATTCTTGGGATAAGCTGCCGATTTTGTAGACCGCTCATCTTCAACATAGGCTTCTTTGTTCGGCATTCTGGCAACCGTTCTCCAACCTCTAAGCTTTTTTCTTCTGCGAACAAATGTAGGCATGATGGGTGGGAATTTCTTCAAAAAATGATGGGTGATATTGATTTTGCTCTTCAATGCCAAGATATTTCTTGGGTACATCAATATTTT
>JANPJH010000157.1:0-11121 GCA_031425415.1 Chamaesiphon sp. VAR_61_metabat_425
CAGGAATTTATATTCCAGATTTACTAGGACTCGTTTTAGGTATTCTACCGTTGCTGGTATTTTACCAAATGGCCACCGCTCAACCGATCGATCTAGTGCCAGAATCCTTAAATCCAGAAATTAACTAACAGTTGGGAGTTAGGCTTTAGGCTTTAGGGTAGATGAGTAAGGGGTAGATGTGTCAATGTGTGAGCAGCAATCCATCCACCCATCCCCCTATCCCCATGTGTTTGGGTCAAGACAGAGGCTACGCCAACGGGTTAAGGTATTAGCTTCGTTCAAGTATTGCCAAAGACTCATGGTTCTAAGTTTGCGTCTAGGGGAGGGTGTATTCACAATTGAGCATGATTAATACCAGTCAACCCCTACCCCGCAGCCACTAGGTGAATGCAATGCATATGCCACGAATTAAAAATAACCAAAATACGCAGGGAGTTTGAGGGGCGGCGTATCGCCCCTCAACGGGGGGTCTGGGGGTCGGAACCCCCAGATCTCCGGTTCTACACACTAGTAATCTCCATAGTAAAGATACTTTTCTTATCCCAAACTCACGTTAAATAGCAAATAACTACACTATGGAAATATTGGGCGCATTTTCGCTCGGACTACTACTGTGTCAGGGAACAGCAACCTTAATTCTGCTATCGCGGCTAATCGAAGGGGCATTTCGGCTGCCGCCGTTGGAGCCGAAAGTAACTACACCTAATCAATTAGGTGCGGTGAGTGTTGTCGTACCCACACTAAATGAGGTCGATCGAATTGCGCCTTGTTTAGCCGGATTGAGTCAGCAAAGCTACGAAGTTCGACAAATTCTCGTCGTCGATAGCAATTCCCAAGACGGTACCCGCGATCTAGTCAAAAATGCCGCCGAAACCGATCCCCGCTTTCGGTTGATGACTGACGATCCGCTACCACCTGGCTGGGTCGGTCGTCCCTGGGCATTACATAATGGATTTTTAGCTAGTGGGTCGCGGAGTGAATGGATTTTGGGCATTGATGCCGATACTGAGCCGCAACCTGGATTGGTGGCGAGTTTATTAGCAGCAGCGACAGAGCAAGACTACGATCTAGTCTCGCTCTCACCACAATTTATCCTCACCTATCCGGGGGAATGGTGGTTTCAACCTGCTTTATTGATGACGTTGCTGTATCGGTTCGATGCTGCTGGCGTGAGAAATCAAGCAGCCGATCGCGTGATGGCAAATGGACAGTGTTTCCTCTGTCGGCGATCGGTTTTAGTCCAGCTAGATGGCTATACTAGTGCGAAGGGTTCTTTTTGCGATGATGTCACCTTAGCCCGAAATGCCGCCAAGCAAGGCTTTAAAGTCGGGTTTTTAGATGGTGCGAAGGTCATTCGCGTGCGGATGTATGCAGGGATGGCGGAAACCTGGCGGGAATGGGGACGCTCGATCGATCTCAAGGATGCAACGACACCAGCTCAGTTGTGGGGAGATTTAGCGTTATTATTGTTGACGCAAGCTCTACCTTTACCGCTAACTTTACTCGGCTGGAGTTATTTTGGTGAGGATGCTGCATTTTTGACTTTAAAGTTAGCGATCGGTTTAAACTTATTCTTAGTCGCGATTCGCTTTGCCTTATTGTTGGCAATTTATCCTTCCTACTATCGTCCCGATCGCCGTTCTCTGGCTGCTTGGTTATTTTGGCTATCGCCATTCGCCGATCCGCTCGCAGTTTGTCGAATCTTTCTCTCAGCTTTTCACATCCCAAAACAATGGCGCGGCAGGTCATATTAAATTAAATCGAATCAAATTTATGACAGTAGAATTTCCAGCATTTACACACAAATTATTAGCCGCAAAAAAAGCTAAAGGTCTCAGCTTTGGCGATCTCGAACAACTGCTAGGGCATGATGAAGTGTGGATTGCCTCCCTCTTTTATGGCCAAAATAGCACTTCGATCGAAGAAGCTCAAAAATTGGCTGATGCACTCGGATTGGGCGAAGATGTAGTACTGGCGATGACGGCCTATCCTAGTAAAGGTTTAGGGCCTGTCGTTCCCACCGATCCGTTAATTTATCGCTTTTATGAAATCATGCAGGTGTATGGATATCCGATCAAAGAGATAATTCATGAAAAATTTGGCGATGGCATCATGAGCGCGATCGACTTTACCCTAGATATTGAAAAAGTAGAAGACCCTAAAGGCGATCGAGTGCTAGTAACTATGAATGGTAAATTCTTGCCATATAAAAAGTGGTAGCTTAGGCTTGGCAATAGGTAATTTAGCCGATCAAGCCGATCTTCAGAGGCGATCGACAGGGTAAAATAAGTTAACAGTACTTTAAAAATTGTAAATAAAATTTACAAGTTGCCATAGTTCTTAACAAAGGATATATTTAACATAATGAGTATTTATACTCAGTGCCATTAAGCATCATCCTCATTTGGCAGCGAAGTATCCTACTTTAATTCCCTGCGCCTAATCTATGATTTCTGAATTTCCCTGGCTCACTGCGATTATTGCCTTTCCAATCATAGCTGCCTTAGCTATTCCTGTCCTGCCTGACACCAACGGTAAAACCGTAAGGATGTATGCGTTGGGCGCAGGGATACTCGAATTATGTCTGATTATTTATACATTCACGACCCAGTATGATCCTAACACCCCTAGCTTACAACTAGTCGAACGCTATGGCTGGGTGCCACAATTAGGATTAAATTGGTCGGTGGGCGTAGATGGCTTATCTATGCCCCTAGTTGTGTTAACTGGTTTGGTGACGACCCTGGCGATCTTTGCTGGGTGGAACATCACAATTAAGCCGCGCTTGTTTTATGGCTTGATGTTATTAATGTACAGCGCGCAGATTGCCGTATTTCTCGCCCAAGATTTGCTCCTATTCTTCTTGCTATGGGAATTAGAATTAGTGCCGGTTTACCTGCTCATCTCGATTTGGGGTGGGGCACAACGATTTTATGCTGCGACCAAATTTATTTTGTACACAGCCCTGGGTTCGATCTTCATCTTATTAGCCGCTCTCGCCTTGGCATTTTATGGCGACACGGTAACGTTTGATTTCACTGAACTGGGGATGAAAGAATACCCGATCGGGCTAGAATTACTGGCTTATACTGGGCTACTGATTGCTTTTGGTGTCAAATTACCAATTTTCCCGCTCCATACTTGGCTCCCAGATGCCCACGGCGAAGCTCCAGCACCTGGTTCGATGATTTTGGCTGGGGTATTGCTCAAGATGGGTGGCTACGCACTAATTCGCTTGAATGCGGGCATGTTGCCCCACGCTCATATATATTTTGCTCCAGTACTAGCAGTGTTGGGCGTAGTTAATATTGTGTATGGTTCCCTTGCTGCCTTTTCCCAGGATAATCTCAAGCGTCGGCTGGCTTATTCCTCAATTTCCCACATGGGCTTCGTCCTAATTGGGATTTCATCCTTCACAGCTTTAGGCATCAATGGCGCGGTGCTTCAGATGATTTCTCACGGTTTGATTGCCGCAGCACTATTTTTCCTCTCTGGCGTAACTTACGAACGGACTCATACTCTAGCGATGGAGAAGATGGGTGGAATTGCTAAATCAATGCCAACTACCTTTGCTTTATTTACCGTTGGTTCAATGGCATCCCTCGCGCTACCAGGGATGAGCGGGTTCGTGGGCGAACTAATGATTTTTCTGGGGCTTACGACTAGCGATGTCTACAGTTCTGGATTTAAGACAGCGATTGTCTTCTTGTCAGCAGTGGGGCTAATCGTTACACCAATCTATCTATTATCAATGCTGCGGTTAGTGTTCTTTGGGCAAGAAAGTTCTTCATGTACACTCGAACGCTGGTTAGATGCCAAGCCGCGCGAAATTTTTATCACCCTATGTCTGTTAGTGCCGATTATCGGGATTGGTTTCTATCCGAAGATTGCCACACAAACTTATGATTCAACAACTGTTGCTGTAGCAGCTCACCTGCGGGAAGCTTTGCCTACTCTCGCTCAAGCTCAGGATACCAGCTTGTATGCTCGATCGATCGACTCACCCTCGCCGACGATTCCGACTGAGTTAGCTAGTTTACTCGAGCGATAATTTCCCAACTCCCAACTCCTAACTCCTAACTCCCCGTCCCAGAAAAACCGTTAAGATCGGAATATAGCGATCTCTCAGAGAACACAAGGCAATATGCGTTTAATTTTGATGACTGGTAAAGGTGGTGTCGGGAAAACCTCCGTCGCCGCAGCAACTGGGTTGCGGTGCGCCGAACTCGGTCATCGTACTCTCGTTTTGAGTACCGATCCCGCTCACTCCCTCGCTGATAGCTTCGATATGGAAATGGGGCACGAACCGCGTGAAGTTCGACCTAATTTGTGGGGGGCGGAACTGGATGCACTCAAAGAACTAGAAGGCAACTGGGGTGCGGTAAAACGCTATATCACGCAGGTATTGCAAGCACGCGGGATGGAAGGAGTTCAAGCCGAAGAATTGGCGATCTTACCAGGGATGGATGAAATCTTTGGGCTAGTGCGGATGAAGCGGCACTTTGATGAAGGTATTTATGATGTGCTAATTATTGACTCAGCACCAACGGGAACTGCCCTGAGACTTTTGAGCCTGCCAGAAGTCGGTGGTTGGTATATGCGGAAGTTTTATAAGCCATTACAGGCTGTCTCTGTTGCCCTCAGACCTTTAGTAGAGCCACTTTTCCGCCCGATTGCCGGTTTTTCTTTGCCGAATAAGGAAGTGATGGACGCGCCTTACGAATTTTATGAGCAAATTGAGGCATTGCAGAAGATCTTGATGGATAATACCCAGGCTTCTGTCCGGTTGGTGACTAATCCAGAAAAGATGGTACTCAAGGAGTCACTCCGCGCTCATGCCTATCTGAGCTTATACAACGTTTCTACCGATCTCGTGATTGCCAATCGGATTATCCCCGCCGAAGTTACCGATCCATTCTTTAAGAAATGGAAAGAAAATCAAGAGAAATATCGCCAAGAAATTCATGAGGATTTCCATCCGTTGCCAGTCAAGGAGGTGCCTCTATATGCTGAAGAACTATGTGGGATTGAAGCCTTGGAACGGTTAAAGGAAACTTTGTATGGCGATGAAGATCCCAGCCAAGTTTACTATAAAGAAACCACGATGCGCGTCGTGCAGGAGGCTAGTAATCAGTACAGTTTAGAATTATATCTACCAGGAATTGCCAAAGACCAAATTCAACTCAATAAAACTGGGGATGAACTAAATGTGCGGATTGGCAACCACCGACGGAATATGGTTCTACCCCAAGCTCTAGCGGCTCTGCAACCCACGGGGGCGAAGATGGATGAGGATTATCTCAAAATTAAGTTTGCATAGAGTATTGTAGTAACCCTGACTGTGAGATCGTTTTTGTAGAGATATTTCACAATGTTATTAGAGCTAAATCAACTAAAAATCAAGCCAGGACAGCAACTTTTAATAGGAGATGTGAGCTGGCAGCAATTTGAAGATATTTTGGCAGATTTGGGAGAACATCGTTCTGCGAAAATTTCTTACAGTCACGGTTATTTAGAGATTATGGTACCATTACCCGAACACGAAAAAGCAAAAGAAATTATTGGTGATATCATCAAAATTTTGCTCGATCGATTGGCTATTGACTATGATGCTCTAGGCTCGACAACTTTAAAAAATGAAAAAATGACTCAAGCGGTAGAGCCTGATGCTTGTTTCTACATTCAAAATCAGGCATTAGTCATTGGCAAAAATCGATTAGATCTAAACTTAGATCCGCCGCCAGATCTAGCCATAGAGATCGATCTCACCTCCCGGACTCCACTGGAAAATTATCAAATTTTAGGCATACCCGAACTTTGGCGATACGGCAAGCAGGGTCTGCAAATTGATGTTTTGCAAGATGGCAAATATGTGAGATCGGGTTTTAGTCCAACATTTCCGGATCTGCCGATTGTCAACTCGATAAATCGATACGTTGAGCTGAGTAAAGTAGTTGGGAGCAGTCAAGCAATTAGGGATTTTAAACAGTGGGTAAAGGATCATCTCTAGATTTAATCTGTCGATATCTTCAGCCAATTTACATCGAAATATTAATATTGCATGAATAATTGGGTAGTATATTACTAGCAATAATAATTACTGAAGTATCTCACTCAATACAATTGGGTGCACTACCCATAGGGATATAACTATGTTTAATCTAAAGTTTTGTAGTTTAGCGGCAATTTCCATTGGCATATTTGTCATGAATGCCATCGAGATTCGCCCTGCGATAGCTGGGGAATTGGCATTAGTAGCAGATCGATCTGAAGCTAACCCAGGTTTGAAAATGGATATCGGGTTGCAGTCGATTAGTTTTAAGGAAAGTCTGAGTAATTCGATCGCACAACGCATGGCAATTAGTCAAGCAACACCAACCGCTCGCCAACCACTGGGCTTGGGTGTCACCGCACGAGTTGGTACCTTGGGCATTGGTTTAGATGTGACCAAATCTTTTTCCCCCCAAATCGATGGTCGGCTGGGGATTAACTTTGGCAGTCTCAATGTCAATCGCACTGATAGTGGAATTAGTTATGATTCCAAATTAAATCTTAGCAGTATCCAGTTGTTTGGGGATTATTATCCCTTTGGGAGCAGCAACTTCCGCGTCACTGGTGGCTTGTTGTCTCAAAGTAACAAATTTTCGGTAACTAGTACGCCTAGTGCTGGAGGGACGTACACCATCGATAACACCCAATTCAATGCTAGTGATGTGGGGAATCTGAGTGGTGAATTTAAATATGCTAACTCGATCGCCCCTTATCTGGGAATTGGGTTTGGGAAACCTGCCACTGAGGGTTTAGGCTTCAATGCCGATTTAGGCGTAATGTTTACAGGCTCGCCCAAAGTCACGCTGGATGCGAGTAACCCGACTTTTAATAATAACCCGACTACTCGCGCTCAAATCGATAATCAAGTCCGTCAAACTGAAAACGATCTCAAGGGATTTAATGTTTATCCCGTGCTATCGATCGGGGTATCTTACGGATTTTAGGCGAGATGGCGATCGTGTCGATGGATTCTCTTCACGATCGCCGTTTAATCTGTCTAGTTAAATTAAATCGTCAGCCTATCCAGCGGTAATCTGATTGAGGAATTGCTGTTGCCCGTCGGCAACTTGGTACAATTCCGAGGCGGTTGCTAAAGCGATCGATAGATCGGTAGATATTTGGGCAGATCCGGCGATTAATTCGGCTAATTCAGTGGATGGGGCGTTGGAATCTAGCTCTTGGATTAGTTGATGATGTTGGATCGCTCGATGGTGTGTTTCGATCAGCAGGGATTGAAGTCGATCGACTTGAGCTAGTTGTTGCTGAAGATCCTGGGTAGATGCTGGGACGATTGTCGGGTTGAAAGTAGTTGTACTGAAATTGGCAATCTCTGGTTGTCCCCAAATTTCAGTGAGGAGTGGATCTTCGGCTGTGGTTGTTGTGGGAATAGTCCAGTGGTGTGGCAGGATAATGCGATCGATCCAACCGCGCTCGTTGAGGGTAGCTGGCGGTTGTTGATGGTACTCGGTGACGGTAGCTTGGAGATGCGATCGCAATTCGGTCAAAAATTCAGGCGTAATCTGGTAAATGGGATTACTATCGGCTAGATATTTGGCAACGGCAAAGACGACTTGATAAACGCAGCTTTGGCGGTAAAGATGCAGACTCAAGCGATCTTCGGGCGTACTCACACCTTGCAACAGCAAGCGGATCCAGTGATGTAAATATTCTAAATCGGCTAAACCATCTGCCGTGACTAGTAGTTCTAAATTTAACTGCGAGTGCGGTGTTTGGATCTCGTGCCTGAACCAATCCCAACAAAGTCGTAGAATCCGATCGAATAGATTCTGGGTTTCGGTACTCAATCCGTTACGAGTGCGAAATCTACCGCTAGTCAAAAATGCTCGGAATGCTGGCAATTCGGCTTCACCGCTAGCTGTAGCTAAAATTTTGCCAGATTCAGTCAGTTTCGGTGTCGATGCCTCTATCGTCCAATCTTCAGGGGATTCGGCTAGTTGGTCAGTGAGGCTCTCTATCGATCGATCTTGAGGCAGGGCTTCCGCTGACTGCGTGAATGTCAACAAATCGGGGTGAACGGTACCGCCATTGGTGCGATCGCCGGCAAGTACCTCAGCAGTGGCTTGACGGAGATTGGCTAAAGCGAGATTGGCGATCGATTCTAGTCGATCGGGATTTAGAGTAAATGCGGCGACAATTGTTTGATTGATTGCCAGAAAACCAGGCAATTCAAAGGATTCAGCCAAACCAATACAGATTTCGGTAGTCAGGTGGAGACAATCCGCGATTTGAATTGGATCTGCCGTGGCGATTGCCGCACTAAGTCCGTCTATTTGCTCTTGAATCGTAGTTTCAAAGATCGACGCAACAATATCAAAACCTAACTCCATCGCCGTCGGTAGGGCAATATCCGCCTCACTCCAGTCGCCTAAGAGCGATTTTAACTGGACGATTGTCTCACCCAACCGATCGGCGATCGCTTGTTCGTTGATCGCCAGATCCATCATTTGAGCTTCCAAGCACTCATGCAATCCCGAATACCCATCCAGGAGTAAAGATTGGATCGCTGGCTCGATCTTTACTTCCAAATTATAGAAAACTCGCGCCACATCTTCAAAATCATGAGCGATCTGCTCGATCGTGGCTAGCCCAACATTTGCTGCGGCACCTTTGAGGGTATGCAGTGCGCGCATCAAATTATGTACTTTGGCAGTCGTATGTTCATTCGGCAGCGTTAGAATTTCCTGCTCGATCGTTTGAAGTAATTCTGGTGCTTCGGTAAGAAAGTAACCATAGGCTTGGGCTTGAATCTGCAAGTCATTCATTGGTTGGGAGTTGGGAGTTGGGAGTTGAGGAGTTGGGAGTTAAGGAGTTGGGATGTACCGATAGCTTCATCCTTAAATCCTGTTCAGGCTTCACAATTTATCAGCCACTTCTCCAACGCGTTACCGATCGCAATTTTGGAGATTGGCTTAGAGATAAATTCGGAAGAACCGACGACTTTGGCGCGAACCCTGTCGAGTAAACCGTCTTTACCCGTGAGAATAATCACTGGGGTTTGGGCAAAACTAGAGATGCGCTTAATCTGACCGCAAATTTCATAGCCATTGACGTTGGGCATCATCAAATCGAGGAAAATTAGATCTGGCTTGTTTTCCAGTAATCGGGGCAAAGCTTGGGTCGCATCTTGAATCGCAATAAATCGATAACCAGCTTCAGTGACGATCGCTCTCATAATTTCGCAAACTTGGGAACTATCATCGATACAAGTCACCAGTTTCGATCGAGTGGGAGTCGGAAGTTTGGGTTTAATAATGATGGCTGGTTGATCTGGCAAAAATTTGCTCCCAGCTTCGGGAGATTTGAGATCGGGAAGATCGCGTAATTCGATGATGCCAGTTTGGATATACCGAATTAGGGAGCGCGTCAGCAATAATAAATCTTCGTTAATTTCAGCAGCAATTTCGCGCAGCGTCCGTTTTCCGGTAATTACCTGCACAAGATTTTGGTAGATAATTGGGGTGGTTTGGCGATACAGTTGGACGGGATGGGCGATCGAAGGGGTTTTATTGGGCGAAATATCTCCTAGTCTTTGGGTTTGCCACTCTTGCCACATTGTTTCTGCTTGCGCGAGAACTTCTTCGGTATTGATGAGAAGGGGTGGTCGATCGACAAAGACCTCTGACTGCGATCTAAAAGTTAGTTTTTCCCCTTGACTGTATTGCAACAAGTCGAAAATTGTTTCTTGTGCCCCAGTCCGCAAAATAGCCAGAAAATCTGTGGGTTTAATCTCCGCTAACATCATTAGTGAGATTAAACCCTGATACCGCCAACAGGCTTGACTGCTCAAGGCAAACACTGACGGCTGAACATGCTCGGTAGCTTGAAATAGTAGTTCGAGTCCGATATGCTGATAGCTTAAATGAGCGCGGATCTGCCGCTGCCAAAAGCGATTAGGGTTAGTTCGATCGATAGTCCAAACGATTTGCCCTTGATAAAATAAAATTTCCCATGCCTGTCCCGATCCAACTGTCACTTGCAAGGAACCACTAAACTCCCCCCAACTCAGATATTGGAATCTACTGACAATACTGCGCTGTTGGTCAACAGCCGTTTGATATTGAAGATCGTTGTTCATTGCTGGCGCAGGTGGGATAGTCAAAGCAGTGAGATCAGTCGTCACGAAGTCAGAGCAAGCCCTGCCGGTTTAAGGCAGGGTCTCTCTGACCATAATGTCTAGTAAAACTAGAGATAACAACGCTTCAGTGCGGGCTTCATCTTTAGTTAGTATTCCCTCGATCTCGCTCACAGGAAACAACCAACAACCAAAGATCGATCAAGCTAACTGTCCTCCCCAGCCACTAGTCACCAGCAACCCGATCGAGTAAAATTATTGTTGGCAAAATCAGTATTTCTTGCTCGTTGGGCGAGCGCATCTTTTGGGTCAAAGAGAACTTGCCTGGAAAAGGCAGGGCTTCCTCTGACTTAGTAAATGGAGCTTTATTTGCCCTAAGCTAAGAGCGATAGCCATTCTGTCCAACCGGATCGCCAAAGGTTCAGAATTTAGCTAAAATCGGCAATAAGTAAGGTATCACACTTAATTAGTGCATGAGATCGCAAGTTGAGATCGATAACTCGATCGCCTTGTGTCCGAATAGCTTTAGCTAGTATTTTGACTGCCAGGTTTATATTAGGAGTTGACGTGTTGAACTTATTCGCTAGGTTAAAGGAACTATCCGCAAAATTACCAACTTCTGCGGCAAAAAAACCTCAAAAGAATAATCGAGCGACAGTTACTCCCGAACCAGAACCGACAAATCTGTCATCGACACAATCTGTTAAAATCAAGCTCCCTGGCTTACCGATCAAGGTTAGAGCCTCTGCCGCAGAGCTTTCTGGCGATTTACGATCTGTCCGCACCACAGCCCCTGCACCAGCCGATGCAGAGCGTAAGACCAAAACTGCCAAGTCAGGCAAGTCAGCTCCCAGTAAGAAATCTACCAGCCCAATTTTGAAATCGATCGGCATTTCTGTCCTTGCCGTCGGATCGACGGTAGTTTGGGTTGGTAGAACTATTGTCAAACCGTTTAGAGGACCGAAACCACTTCACAA
>JANPJH010000158.1:0-13028 GCA_031425415.1 Chamaesiphon sp. VAR_61_metabat_425
ATTCAATTTGCCAACGACTTCGATAAAATTCTCCAATTTCTTCATTACTTACTGCAAATTCTCCGATCTCCGGCAAGTTGGCTGCTAGTCTAAATTCAGTTTTTTCTTCTAAATCGCAATAGTTAACAATTCGGCACTCTACCTTTTTTGTTCCTGTGCCTACTAAAAACTTACCATTCTCTTGCATCTGCAAACTCATATCATTCTTTATTCTCAAGACAAAGTATCGCTCTTTATCTTCAATTAGACCCTTGATTCTTTCCAGCTTACAAAATCCTCTATCCATTATGTTGACTCCATTCTGCGGTGTCGCTGCTATTGTTTCTTCTCCATATTTACTGTCATGTCCTTGTCCAAAATGGATTAATATTCCACCTGGCTCTGCCGTTAATAAATTAATACCGCTAAACAGTTTGACTTGATGATATCCTTCTTTCCATAGCAATTTACTAGTCAAGGATATAATCGTTGAATCAATTGGAAATAATACTAAAGCTTTCGGGTCAATATTTTTCTTTTTATTCAGCTCACTTCTTAATCTTAAAAATAAATTATGAAATACAACTGGATCTCTATTTTTGCTGGCCTTTGAGAAAGTTGATATATCCATATCTATTCCTCTAACATTCAATCTTTTGAATAAATCTCTCATACTGGATTGACTTTGATCCATTACAAAGCTCATCCAGCATGATACAAACTTGAAGGTGTCCAGAACTGGATAATCATCTTTTGGAAGCTGTTAAGCGATCGCCACCTTCCATTTAGAGTTGATTTTGCACATTGATGACAAATTTGCTGATGTTCATCAGCCCCCATTTTGAGGATGGTATGTTAGCTGTTCGTGGTTCTGTCAGCTTCATAAGTCAGTATAGTTACTCCCGATTTAAACTCTTTTGCATCACTTAATTTCAGTTTATGCCTTTCTTTAATGTTTTCAAAAAGTGGTTTGCCATATCCTAAAATAACAGGATGAACCGCAAGTTTATACACATCTATTAAGTCCAAATTAAGAAAAGTTGTGATGAGCTTTCCTCCACCATAAAGCCAAATATTTTTTCCAGGCTGTTGCCTAATTTCCAATACTCTCTCTTTAATATTTGAGTTGATAAAAATTGCACTGGTATTATCTTCTTTTTTTATCTTTGAAAAAACATACTTCTGTCTGCTATGCATCAACTCGTATGCATCTTTATTTTTTTGACTTACATTTTCATCTGGCTGAGAATTTCCCCATTTCTCGTAACTTACTCCGCTGTAAAAAATAATGTCTTTATCGCTTAATATTTCGTTAAGAATGTCCCCAAAATCGGTTTTATTATCCCTAACGAGCCAGTCAAGTTCTCCATTTAAACCTTCAATTAAGCCATCGAGTGTTATTGCTAAGTTTAATATAATTTTTCTCATTTCAATTCTCCTAGATTTAAGTGAATGTTTTGATTTAATTTGCTGCGTTGGCGTAGCCTCTCGTGAGAGAGAATCGCCACATCTGTTAAGCGATCGCCTTATCTATCACGCATTTTATTTGCGGTTCTCAAAGTCCTGCGGTTTAAGGTCAAGCGACGCTTTGCCCGTTTCTACGTTGAAAGGCACTGACTGATGCTCATGTATAATCACCCATTTGTCATCAATCTTCTGTAAACAAACAGTTGCACGCACCCACATCTCCACTTTCCCTCCGTCTCTCAGTATTCCGCTTACACGATAGAGGCAATGGCAGAAAGCCACCGTTTCACCTGTCGTTATGCTCAAGTCTCGAATCTCATAGCCGATCGAGCTTTTGAACGAAGAGAACCACTTTTCAGCGCGTTCTCTTACCGTATCTGCTCCGATATATTGCAGTGGATCGATGACATCAAAAAACACAACATCTTGCGTGTGGTTAGACAAAAGCGCGTTGATATCCTTGTCATGGACTGCTTTGATGCGCTCATCGATTAACTTGCGGATCGCAGCTTCATCCGTTCCTTCTTCCTTTACACCTTGAGTTTCTTCTCCAAAGAAGACTTGCACTTCTTTAAGCTTGCCTCCCTCAAACCTAAACCACTCTGTGTTCCGAAACTTTTTACCTGCCTTCATTTCACATTCATAACGCACGAAAGCTTCGTTGCCATTTTCAAACAGCTTCTCAATTTGAAAATTGCGAATATTCTCACTGTTCGGCCAGCATCTCTTGAAATACTCGGTTCGGTCGATGCGTTCGTCGAGAGGACTTGTGAAAGTGAAGTCATTACTCAACAGATCCTCAATTATCCGCCGATCTTTCAATTCATAAGCAGAAAAGCACTTACGAACGAGATCTGAGACGCTGTATTTGTCAGTCACTTCGGTTTTTTCAGTTTTCATATCTTTTTTCTTCCTTTAAAATTGCTAGAGAAATTGGAGTTATGACGAAAAGAATTTAAGCGGTGTTAGAACTGAAATCACCATGAATGAAGTGCCCGCAATTGGGGCGTTTTTTTCAATTGATGAGCCTCCATCCGTGTGAGTACATCATCTAAAATATCGATCGCTTCGGCAATAAATGGCCCCTTATTTAACATCACACACTCAGCACGTTCGGACATGGCAACATCGCTCATTTCTCCCCGTGAAGGGATGCCGTCTTTGACCAAATTCTCTAATACTTGAGTTGCCCAAATCACCGGAATGTGTGCCGCTTCACAAATCCATAGCATTTCTTCTTGAATCTCGGTGAGACGCTGATAGCCAATTTGAACGGCTAGATCGCCCCTGGCAATCATTACTCCAAAAGAGCCTTTTCCGGCGGCATAGACGATTAATTCGGGTAGATGAGTAACGGCAATTGCGGTTTCAATCTTGGCAACGATCGCAGGTGGGGACGGTCGGTGTTCGCAACGTTTATTTAGCTCTTGTTGCAGTAATTCAATATCGCCAGGTCGTTGGACGAATGAGTAACCGATAATATCCGCATGAACCGCGACAAAATCTAGATCGGCTAAATCTTGTTCGGTTAGTGGACTCAGATCTAAAACTGTATCGGGGAAATTCATCCCCTTTTCAGGTTTGAGTTTGACTCCTTTGGGAATGGTATTAGTCACTTCTAATAATAGTCCTGGCTGTTCGTGGGCGATTGAGTATTGGGTATCAATTACACGAGTCTGAATCTTGCCGTCATCGATGTATACGGGGGTGTCAACAGCTAATAAATCGAGAATACTCGGAATCGTACAGCTAGTCTCGAACTGCTCTACATGACTCGATTTAGCCGGATCTGATGTACTTTTGGATATGCGTCGCGATAGTACAATGCGATCGCCCTTAAAGACCCGCTTCTTATGGTGTGGCGCAAGTACAGCCCCCGTGCGAATTTTGGGGCCGCCTAAGTCCATCATGATTTTACATGGCGTTCCTGTTTCTCGTTCGGCGCGGCGGATATTTTCAATCGCGCCTTGCCAGATTTCTGGACTATCGTGGGCGCAATTAATCCGCATACAGTTTGCGCCGCGCTGAATGAAACTTCGCACCAGCTCATAGTTGGTGGCGGCTTCAGTATCCAGCGTGACCATAATTCTGGCTCGACGGTGGGGTGAGGACTCACCGAATAGTTCTTCCGTGTGCTGCTGTAGTAATCGCTCGCCCTCAAAGAAGAATTCGACAGGTGGACGTTGGAAGTGTCGATCTGATTTAGCGCCACAGATGACTTCTAAAGTGGCAATCACCGCATCGAGATTGGGCATCACCCGTCCTTCAATCCGACCTAATGACGATAAACCCCAAGGCATTAATGCCGCTTGGAGAGAGCGGAGATCGTGCCGACGCAAAGCTAGATATTCAGCTAAATTCAGGGCACTATCAATAAACGCCGTTCGCTGAATGTGCGAGTTCCACTCGTCAAAGGTGGCTTTTCCTTCGCTTTCAACGGTCTGGCGTAGTGCTTGCAGTGTCAATAGTAAGCTTTGGGGAGTGGATAGATTGAGTGATTCGGTATTAGGTTTGGAAATTTGACTAACCATTTGAAAATCTCCTAAATTAATGTGCGATTCTCTTCCAGAGACGCTACGCGAACGATTTAAAGCGTATTAAAAATCATCCAATCTTGAATATTTGTATTCTTTAAAACTGACTCAGCTTGACTAATTTCATCATCAGTTCCTTTGACGATCGTCAGGTAATATCCTCGCCCTAAAAGATCGCTGTAATGCCGAGCTTGCTTTTCCGTAATATCAAAGCCAACGCCACCACCGAGAATGCCACCCGATACTGCTCCATAAAAAGCTCCAGCCGCGATGCCAACTAATACGACAGCACCACTAAAGGCTGAAAATGCTAGCGTTGTCAGTCCAGCGACGACACCTCCAACGACACTGCCCATCGCCCCAGCATCTGAGGCTCCATGTTCGATTCGTTCGACTGTGTTACCCCAGACAAACCCATCTTCAGATTGGATCGTGGAATCTGTAGATCGCGCTAATATATCGGATGCTGAATCAAGATGTTCGGCAACAACTGAAACATTATTCATGTGAAAGCCAGTTGCTTTAAGTTGACGGAGTGCCGACTCAATCTCTTGGAAATTTGGGAATGTACCTACTGCATTTTTATGTTCTATGTTCATGTTAAATATGCTGGTTTAAAGGTTAATTTTGGTGTTTATTATTCTCTTTAATCGGTTAATTTAACGCGACGCAACAACATGGAATTAATCGAAACAACGACTGTCGAAATGCTCATCAAGATTGCACCAATCGCTGGCGTTAATACAATGCCCAATGGATCTGCGACTCCTGCTGCTAAGGGAATACCAATGATGTTGTATCCAGTTGCCCAAAACAGGTTCTGAGTCATTTTGCTGTATGTCGCTTTGGCGAGTTTTAGAGCATAAGTAGCATCGAGCGGATCGCTTTTAATTAGCACTAAATCGGCAGATTCAATTGCTACGTTAGTTCCAGCACCGATCGCCAGTCCCAAATCTGCCTCAGTCAAAGCAGGTGCATCATTAATCCCATCACCGACAAAAGCGATCGGTTGTTCGGCTTTGAGCTGATGAATCAGCGCAGCTTTGTCTTGCGGTAAGACACGAGCGTAATAGCGATCGATCTTCAAATCCTCGGCAACGGTTTTTGCCACTGCTTCGGCATCTCCGGTAATCATCACCACTTGCACGCCCATTTGCTGTAATTTGGCTACCGCTGCTCGCGCCGATGGGCGGATCTGGTCTGCTAATCCAAAGATCGCCAATACTTGCTTATCGTCCATTAAGACGATCGCGCTTTCACCCCGCGATTCACTTGCTTGTAATCCCGATCGCAATGCTGGCGGAAACTGTAATTTCAACTCCTGTACCCATTCTGGTCTACCAACTCGATAACGCTTGCCGTTGACTATACCTTCAACGCCTTGCCCTGGCACGGCTTTAAATTCACTCGCCTTGGCAAGCTGACTTTGACGATGATTAGCTTCGATAACGATCGATTGTCCCAGCGGATGTTCTGATAAGGATTCTAGTGAGGCAGCAATGGTTAATGCTTGCGGTTCATCAATGCCGTCAGTATAAATTTCTTTGACTCCGAACTTGCCTTCGGTTAGTGTTCCTGTTTTATCAAAGGCGATCGTTTTAATCCCCCGCGCTCGTTCAAATGCCTCGCGGTTTCGTACCAAAATCCCGTTTTTAGCAGCCATCGCCGTGGCATTAATCGTGACCAAAGGAATGGCTAAACCCAGTGCATGAGGACAGGTAATGACTAACACCGTCACCGCCCGATTGATGGCAAATGTTAGACCGCCAGTACCAATTGACAGCCACACAACAAACGTCAGCGTAGATACCCCGATCGCAATCAGAGTAAGCCAATAAGCCAGACTGTCGGCTAATGTTTGGTACTGGCTTTTAGATGCCTGAGCCTCCTCCACCAGCCGCATAATCTGGCTGAGAGTTGTTTTATCGCCCGTCCGAATCACTTTAATTGTCAAAGCACCTTCACCGTTGACTGCCCCTGCGACTACTTCATCGGTAGTTTTTTTGATAACTGGACGCGATTCGCCAGTGAGAAAGGCTTCATTGACGCTAGAGGTACCCTCGACGACTTCCCCATCGATTGGTACTTGTTCGCCAGGACGGATCAGAATTCGATCGCCCTCGGCTAACGCGCTTACCTGGACATCTTCAATCCGCCCATTTACTTGCTGGTGAGCAACAGCAGGTACCAACTTAGCGAGATGCTCTAAAGCGCGGCTGGCTCCTTGCACAGAAGTCATTTCGATCCAGTGACCGAGCAGCATGATATCGACTAAAGTTACCAATTCCATGTAGAAGGAATCGCCTGGTAATCCAAAAGACACTGCCACACTGTAAACATAGGATACGGTGATTGCTAGCGCAACCAGCGTCATCATCCCAATTTTCCCGTGGAGTTCGGCCCAAGCTCCACGCAGAAATATCCAGCCACCATACCAATAAATAACCGTAGCCAGAATGGGCGTAACCCAATCCACTCCAGCAAACTGAATCGCTTGGTAATTGAACCACATCTGAAACATCGGCGAAAGATACAGTACTGGCACCGATAGCACCAGACAAATAAAGAAGCGTCGCTGGAACATCGCTGGGCTGTGTCCAGCATGTTTGTCATGCCCTGCATGTTCGTGACTGGAATGTTGAGCAGGATCGTGCTGGTGGTCAACGTGACCTGGATGAGGTCGGTTTTGTTGTTCCCGATGGCGAAGCGTTGGCTCTGGCAAATCGTGTTTCACTACTGAATTCTCCTAGGGATTATTTTTAATCTCAGATATTTGCATCTATGGGCTAAGAACTGGATGTCTAGTTGTCCGCAGGATAGCCAGCCTGGGCGAGTGCTGCCTTAATTTCTAGTTCGGGTGATTTGGTTTCTACTAATACAATCATGATAAAAAATATCTACCAATAGGTAGAGACATCAATTTAGTATTTATAGTGTTAAAATTCTTTTAAATCTCAGTAGCGAGCATTGCTCAACATCATTTTAATTTTAAAAACAAAAAACTATATCGAATATATCCCATCATATCTAAACAAGATGAGGAACCTGTGAGGAAAGCCTAATAAGTAGATATTAATAAATATTTATTACATCGAAAATGACTGAAATTTAGATACTGAGCGATGTTGATTCTACTAATATTTATCTGTTCCGATGGTTTTAAATTAAGATCTAAAGATCGGCAATTAAAACAGCTTCTTTGTAGTTTTCTAGGATCGAATCAGATGTATTAGAGATCGCCATATTGTCTTAATTTCTACTCCTACCAACGACACGCTTACGGATTTCGTCAGCTACCAAAATTAATGGCGGGCAAATAATTAGTAGCGACCATTGCCAAGTTTCTAATGATGCCGTTCCAAATATTTTTTGTAAGGGTGGGATATAAATAATCGCTAGCATCAGTACCAATTCAGCCGCAATCCCCAGCCAGATTAAAGGATTGCTAAAAAAGCCTAGCGAAAAAATTGAGGTGCGTTCGCTCCGACAGGCGAACACGTTGCCAATCTGACAAGCAACGATCGCCGATAGTGTCATAGTTGTAGCTTGATGATAAATTGCCATCTGGCTGGCGGTTGCCGAGCGGTTGAGGATTGCCCCATTGAGCGATTGCAAGTCGCTAATCCCGTAGCCATTTGCCCACCAAACTAGGAAAAATCCGCTCATCCCTACCACTCCTTCGATCGATCCGAGAAAGAGAAAAGCCCGCAGCAGTAAAGATTTATCTAGTAATTGTTGGGACTTTTTGCGGGGAGGTTGCAGCAGGGTGCCTGCTTCGGGTTTTTCTGCGCCCAAAGCTAGAGCGGGCAGCATGTCTGTCCCTAGATCGATTGCGAGAATTTGGAGGATAACTAACGCGGGGGGGATTTTGAAAAAGACCATCGCGAGGAAAGGCAGCAATTCTGGGATGTTGGAGGCAAGGATATAGGTGATAAACTTGCGGATATTTTGATAAACTGCTCGTCCCTGTTCGATCGCACTCACAATCGTGGCGAAGTTATCATCAATCAGAACGATATCTGCCGCTTCTCGTGCTACATCGGTACCGTTTAGCCCCATCGCAATCCCGATATTGGCAGCTCTCAAAGCAGGCGCATCGTTTACACCATCGCCAGTGACAGCAACAATGTGACCCATCTTGATATAAGCCTGCACCAGCTTTAACTTCTGTTCGGGCTGGAAGCGGGCGAAAATTAACCCAGATTTTTGGTGCAAGATCTGCGCTAACTGAGCGTCTGAAAGATGAGACATCTCTTCACCCGTAACGATCCTGGCTTTACCCTCGACTAAGCCGATTTGTTGGGCAATTGCTTCGGCGGTGAGTCCATAATCTCCCGTTACCATCGTTACCTGGATTCCGGCTTGATGACATTTGGCGATCGCATCAGCAACTTCGACTCTGGGCGGGTCGATCATTGCCACCAACCCCAGGAAAATCAGATTTTGTTCTAATTCCTTACTATTCTGAGACTGCTGCTCTACTTGCTCTCTAGCGGCAATTCCCAGCACTCGATAACCGCGACTGGCAAATCGATCGTTAGTCGCAGTCACTTCCGCTCGTGCGGCGGCTGATAACTCGACGATCTTGCCATCTTTAAGAATTTGCTGACAGCAGTTGAGTACATCCAAGGGCGATCCTTTGGTGACAATTAGATTGGGAGCCGTTAGCGGTTTGAGCTTGGTGGATTGCCCATCCAATTCAAACCCCAAACCGGAATCCTCCCCAGTTCTTTTGAGTACGACACTCATCATCCGCCGCAGCGAATCGAAGGGGATTTCCTGAGTCCGATTGAGTTGACGCTGTAAGTCTTCCAACTTTAACCCCTGTTTGAGGGCAGCTACTAGCAGCGCGGCTTCCGTCGGATCGCCAATTTCCTGCCACTGACTGGAACCTGCGGGATGGTTGAGACGAGCATTGGAGCATAGAGCCGCACCCGCCAACAGTAGCTTCACCTGGGATTTCATCCGCTCATCGGCAACTTGTACTTCGCCGCCTGTGGGATCGTAACCGACTCCCGTAACTGTAATCTCAGTTGCTGGAATCCAGAGTCGGCAAACCGTCATCTGATTCTTGGTTAACGTCCCAGTTTTATCCGTACAAATCACCGTGGTAGCACTCAATGTTTCCACAGCGGAGAGCCGACGTACCAGGGCATTCTGCTTTGCCATCCGCTTGACACCCATTGCCAGAGCCAGCGTGACAGTAGGTAATAATCCTTCCGGCACTAATGCGACAATAATCCCGATCGCAAAAATAAAGCTCTCCTTGGCTTCCATCCCTACCAATAGATAAGTCAGCAGAAAGACCAGAACACCCATGCCAACAGCGATCGTTGTAATGATATGTACCACCCCATCGATCTGCACTTCGAGAGTGCTGGGTTCTCGCTTGACAGTAGTAGTCAGATGGGCAACCTGTCCAAACTCTGTCTGAGTCCCAGTTGCATAGACAACTGCCAATCCCCGCCCTGCCGCAACGGTAGCACCCGCAAAGACCAGATTACCAGCTTCAGCAGGTCGCATCTGTGAGCTGGGAACAGGTTCAGCCGATCGAGCAACTGGAAGCGATTCACCTGTCAGTACGGAGATATCGACCGTCAAGGACTGGGCGGAAACCAGTCTGGCATCGGCGGGGATTCGATCGCCCTCTTCCAATTGAATCGGATCGCCTGGGACGATCTCCCGCACCAGGATCGACTGTAACGTCCCATTTCGATAAACTTGAGCTTTGGCAGGCAACATCTTGTTGAGGGCGGTTAATGCTTGTTCTGCCTGGAATTCTTGCCAAAAACTGAACCCAGCATTAATCCAAATTACCGCCCAAACCGCCCAGCCGACTTCGGGAGCGCCAGAGACAAAAGCCAGCCCACCCGCAACCCAGAGCAAGAGTGCCATAAAATGGGTCAATTGGTCGGTGAAGCGGAGTAATAGCGATCGTTTGGCTGGTTCGGGCAGTTCATTAAACCCATATTGTTTAATTCTGATTGCTGTTTCTGCTTCGGAAAGTCCCTGCGCTGAGGTGGACAGAGTTTCGTAAACTTGCTTGGTAGATAGTGTCCAAATAGGTGCATGAGATGGCATCGTAAAATCAAAACTCCGATCGGTGTTAGCATCGTCATCAACAGCAACTATTAGGTACTGCGATCGATAGTAGATTTATAATGTGAGGATCTCGTGAGATAGCTATATATTTAGGTGATAAATTTATTGACTTAGTTGGATGTAGTAAAAGGGATTTTAGACATATTGAGTCCGCCCAAAAACTATACCCAGCAGCAGAAATACAACCGGAGCCACCACACCATAGCCAATGATGCCGATATTCCGAATTTGCATATTCGCAAGTGGCACACCGATTAACCCAGCGAGACTCAGAACACCACTGACAATCATCAGCATCCGCACTGTTTGCTCCAGCCTACCCACCCCGAACACAGGTGCAGCAAAGAGCATAGAGAGGGCAAAGAACCAGTCCCACGCCAGGATGTCTAACGTATATGCCACCGATGGCCATTTGAATGAGAGCAGCCAAGAAACGCTATTCGCTTCAAGCTGTCGGCTCACCGTCAGGATAACGAAGTGGACACTGGAGGTGATACCTGCCATCAGAATCGTAAAAATCAGTGCTGTCAGACTAAATACTTTGGCATCAGGTGGCGCGTAGGCATGAACCGCAACCATACTAACGACCATCAATGGTGCCATTAATATAATCAGCAGTTCCATTATCGAAAAGAATGGATCGCAGATCGCATCATCAGGCGATTTGAGGGAGCGAAATCCGAGAATTGTGGTGACAGCGTACACTATGCCCAGGCAGAATACAGCCCAAGCTGCGGCTCTACAGATCGTGCGATGCTGAAGTGTGAAAGTTAAGTGCAACATTATTTTCTGCTTGTATTATTTGAATAAAAACTTTTGGATTATTTCCAGACTCTGATTAAAATTTATCTTTTACTCTTGTACCTAATATTATTAATCCGACATAAATTATTATTGCTATCAGATCGGGTAAAGTATCGGCAAGACCATTTGTATTTTTAAATAATGTGCTCCCAAAAACAACTCCCCAGCGAGCAATTATCATAACTGCGATGAACCAAGCCGTAAATTTTACTATAGTTTTTAATTATTGACATTTTTAATGTAATTTTTTTCATGTTTTCTCTGATGTTGCTTTAGTTGACCTAACAACTTTATGAAAGAGAATACCTGTGTCGAGCTAACGTTGTTGCTCTCCATAGCCAAGTTATCGAGATCGCTGTAATGACGATCAAAATGCTAAAGATAAATGGGTCATAGTGCGAACCATTACTTGGGAATAGATATGGACTTATATTAATCGTGGTATGAAAAAGAATCATCGCAAAAACACTTTTATGAGTATTGTTAAAGATCCAAACCATAATTGTCCGTAAAAAAACTGTGCCAAAACATTGCCAAAATATCCATATTGGCGTTTGATGCGCTTGGCTATAGGGAATAATATGCCATATTGCCCAAATAACACCGATGATGATACTTGCTTTAAAAGCCCCATACTGTTTTTGCAAAGGAGCGGTAATATAACCGCTCCAACCCACTTCTTCGCCAATAGCACCGATAAAAAACACAAAGAAGAAAATGACGACAGATAGAAAGGGTGTTGGAGGTTCGGTTAGTATTCCTCCTGTTATCTTTAAGTACAAATAAGAAAGTGCTGCTATACTAGGCATGAGAAAAACAATCGGTACATACCATTTTTTGTTTTTAATCTTTTGAAAGTCGAAAGATAGTTTCAACAGTTCCTTAATACCATGAATTTCTTGCTCTTTATAAACGAGAATTACTGCCGCTAATAAAGGACAGACAGTCATTAAGGCATTTATTGGAAGTTTTATAGGAAGTATTTTAGTCAAATCTCTAGTCGTAGCACCCAATATCCAAAAAGGAATTGACAGCAAAAAAACTAACAAAAAGAATTTGAGTGATGACTTATCTTCTGATATATTATTTTCCATATTATCTCTCTCTTTCTAAGGTGCTATTGACCGAAAAAGATGCTTATCTTCTCGACAAATCTGCTGAATAATATTGCGTCCCGACATTGCCACCACTGGCACACTTCCACCTGGTTCCACCCATTGCCCAATCGCATAAAAACCCCGCAGTTTCGGTAACGTTTTGGGTAAACCTTTAATTGATAATGGGAGGGTTTGTTTGGTCAGGAGCCACCCACAACTCGATCCTTGCCAGTTGCCCGTATAACGCTCGTAAGTAAGCGGTGTAGCCACATCTACAAACTCAATGTCATTTCTAATCCCAGGATAGAATTGCTCTAAAAGATCGATGAGAATTTGTGATTCTTGAATTTCCTCTGCGTCGTAGATCGATCGACCATAAATGCGCTGCCAATAGTCATAATTAGTCGTAAACACAACCATCAGCACTGATTTTCCCTGTGGTGCTAAAGAAGGGTCGAAGCAATAGTGTTTGACCCCAATCTCATATCGCTTTTCCCCTGCAATTACGACAGGTTCATCGAGCAAATGAGTAGTCCAATGTGGTTCGGCAGATAGATCGCGATTTACGCCCAGTGATACTTGGAGTTGGGAATGAATTGGTAAGTGTCCATCATAGTAACGTTGAATCTCGCGGGGGACATATTGCCGATCTAGTAAACTGAAAAGTGTATTGTGACCGTCACAGGCAGAAATTATTCGATCTGCATAGTATTCTTCATTCTTATATAACCGCACCCCAACCGCCCGATGTTTCTCGATTAAAATCTTTTCTACTTGCGACTGATAGTGAATTTCACCGCCTAATTCTAGATAGCGTTTAGCAATCTTTTCGGCAAATTGGAGCGATCCACCTAGCGGAAATCCAGCATTTTTGGTGTGCATATAAGCTAGTAAAGACATCCCCACCATCACAGGAATATCTTCCCAGCCAAACATCTGGGGAATGGCGCGGCGCAGAAATGGATCTTGAAACTTTTTGGCGAACTCTGCTGCTGAAATGTTTCCCCATCGCGCTAGTGGGCAGATAAATGGCAACATTTTTTGC